>NZ_JBFUFC010000130.1:0-10557 GCF_056403635.1 Microbacterium sp. P2_F9
GTCATCGGGTACGGCCTCGATTACGCCGAGAAGTACCGGAATCTCCGCGACGTCGCGGTGCTCGCACCGCACGTCTACTCCTGAACCGCCCTGCTCCGTCGCACGCGCACAGCGCGCATCGATTCCGCCATGGGCGAATGCACAGATTCGTCATAGCCTGCCCGCGATACCCTGAATCCACCCGCCGGCGCGGCTTCCGCCACCCTGCCGCGGGTCGGCTGACGAAAGGGAACGGGCCCAGCCCGCACCATGGACCTCAAGAAGATCACCCGCAATCCGCTCTTCTACGTGCTGATGATCGGGTTCCTGCTCGTCGTGGGCTTCTCTCTGATCTCGAGCCTCGGCGGGGCCAAGCAGATCTCCACCCAGCAGGGACTCGAACTGCTCGACGGCGGAACCGTCACCGAGGTCACGACGACCGACGGCGATCAGCGCGTCGACATGACGCTCTCCGAGCCGTACGAGGGCGCGACCGAGGTGCAGTTCTACTACATCGAGGCCCGTGCCGACGAGGTGGTCGCCGCGATCACCGCGGCCGACCCGAAGGACGGATTCGACGACGCCGTTCCGCGTGCGAGCTGGTTCGACGGCTTCATCTCGCTCTTCCTCCCGATCCTGCTGCTCGGCCTGCTCTTCTGGTTCCTGCTGTCTTCCGCCCAGGGCGGCGGCAGCAAGGTCATGCAGTTCGGCAAGTCCCGCGCCAAGCTCGTGACCAAGGAGACTCCGACGGTCACCTTCGAGGACGTCGCCGGCTCCGACGAGGCCATCGAGGAGATGCAGGAGATCAAGGACTTCCTGAAGGACCCCTCGCGCTTCCAGGCCGTCGGTGCGCGGATCCCGAAGGGCGTCCTGCTGTACGGCCCTCCCGGAACCGGCAAGACCCTGCTCGCCCGCGCTGTCGCCGGTGAGGCGGGCGTCCCGTTCTACTCGATCTCCGGTTCCGACTTCGTCGAGATGTTCGTCGGCGTCGGCGCGAGCCGCGTGCGCGACTTGTTCAACCAGGCGAAGGAGAGCGCTCCGGCGATCATCTTCATCGACGAGATCGACGCCGTCGGCCGCCMCCGCGGTGCCGGCATGGGCGGCGGGCACGACGAGCGCGAGCAGACGCTCAACCAGATGCTCGTCGAGATGGACGGATTCGACCCGAAGGCGAACGTCATCGTCATCGCGGCGACCAACCGCCCCGACATCCTGGATCCCGCTCTGCTGCGTCCGGGTCGCTTCGACCGCCAGATCGGCGTCGATGCGCCCGACCTCAAGGGCCGTACCCGCATTCTCGAGGTGCACGGCCGTGGCAAGCCGCTCGCGGACGGCGTCGACCTCGAGGTCGTCGCCCGCAAGACCCCCGGCTTCACGGGCGCCGACCTGGCGAACGTCCTCAACGAGGCTGCGCTGCTGACTGCTCGCTCCAACGCGCAGCTGATCGACAACCGCGCCCTCGACGAGGCCATCGACCGCGTGATCGCCGGCCCCCAGCGCCGCACCCGCGTGATGAAGGACAAAGAGAAGCTCATCACGGCGTACCACGAGGGCGGGCACGCGCTCGCGGCCGCGGCGATGAACCACACCGACCCCGTCACGAAGGTCACGATCCTGCCGCGCGGCAAGGCGCTCGGCTACACGATGGTGCTCCCGCTCGACGACAAGTACTCGATCACCCGCAACGAACTGCAGGACCAGCTCGCGTACGCGATGGGCGGCCGCGTGGCTGAGGAGATCATCTTCCACGACCCCACCACCGGCGCCAGCAACGACATCGAGAAGGCGACGAACATCGCCCGCAAGATGGTCACCGAGTACGGCATGACGATGGATGTCGGACCCGTCAAGCTCGGCTCCTCCTCGGGTGAGGTCTTCATGGGCCGCGACATGGGTCACGGCCGTGACTTCAGCGAACGTGTCGCGGAGCGGGTCGACGCACAGGTGCGCGCGCTGATCGAGCAGGCCCACAACGAGGCCTACGAGGTGATCAACGCCAACCGTGAGGTGCTCGATCGACTCGCGCTGGCGCTGCTCGAGAAGGAGACGCTCGACCACATCGAGCTCGCCGAGATCTTCAGCGACGTCCAGAAGCTGCCGCCGCGCCCGCAGTGGCTGTCCAGCGATGGGCGACCGGTCTCGGCCCGCCCTCCCGTCGATGTGCCGCACCGCAGCGAGCTGGGCCTGGCCGTTTCGGTCGAGGCCGAGCAGACCGTGCCGGAGAAGGCTCCCCGCCGTCAGCCGACCGGACAGGCGCGTCCCGCGACCGCGTAGGCTCGGCCTGTGGCCGTAGACCGTGAGCGTGTCGCCGCGCTCGTGCGAGAGCTCCTCGAAGCGATCGGGGAGGATCCAGAGCGCCCGGGCCTCAAGGCGACCCCCACGCGCGTGGCCGACGCCTACACGGAGTTCTTCGCCGGGGTGGGGCAGGATCCTGCCGCTCCGCTCGCCCACACGATCTCGATCTCGCACGGCCCGGCCCCGGAGACGGCGCCGTCCGGGGCGGTCATGCTCCGCGACATCCACTTCCGATCCGTCTGCGAGCACCATCTGCTGCCGTTCCGTGGGTGGGCGCACATCGCGTATCTGCCCGGCGATCAGGTGGTGGGTCTCGGCGCCCTCCCGAAGGTGGTCGAGGTGCTGTCCGCGCGACCCCAGGTGCAGGAGCGGCTCGGCGAGCAGATCGCCGACACCATCTCCGAGGCGCTCGACACCCGCGGGGTGCTCGTAGTGCTCGACGCTTCGCACGGCTGCGTCACCATGCGGGGGGAGCGTCAGCCCGAGGCCTCCACCGTCACGATCGCCGCCCGAGGCGAGCTCGCCGAGCCGGCCGCGCGCGCAGAGCTCATCGCCCTGATCGGGCCGCCACGCCTGGCGGGTCGCGAGTGAGCGCGCGGCGCGGATGAGCTGCCTCGTGATGGGGGTGGTCAACGTCACTCCCGACTCATTCAGCGACGGCGGGCTCTACCTGGACACGGATGCCGCGATCGCGCGCGGTCTGGCGCTTCGTGCGCAGGGTGCCGACCTGCTGGACATCGGCGGCGAGTCCACCCGGCCGGGCGCGCAGCGCGTCGACCCTTCCGTCGAGCGAGAGCGCGTGCTGCCCGTGGTTCGAGCGCTCGCCGAGGCCGGCGCCGTCCTCAGCATCGACACCATGAATGCGAGCACCGCCCTAKCCGCCGTGGAGGCGGGCGCCCGGATCGTCAACGACGTCTCGGGCGGGCTGGCCGACCCCGACATGCTCGCGGCGATCGCGCCCACAGGCGCGGATGTCGTGCTGCAGCACTGGCGAGGTCCCTCCTCCGCCATGTACGCGCAGGCGGAGTACCACGATGTCGTGCTCGAAGTGCTGCGGGAGCTGTCGGCGCGGATCGACGCCGCCGCGGCGGCCGGGATCGCACCTTCCCGGGTGATCGTCGACCCCGGCATCGGCTTCGGCAAGCAGGGCGCGCAGAACTGGGCAGTGCTTCGCGGGCTGCCCCGGATCGCCGGGCTCGGCCCGCGGATGATGGTCGGCACGAGCCGCAAGCGCTTCCTCGCCGATGCACTCGGAGCGGAGGCATCCGTCCAACGGCGTGACTTCGCCACAGCGGTGACGAGCGTGCTGGCCGCGCAGGCCGGCGCATGGGCCGTGCGGGTGCACGATGTAGCGGCGACGGTCGACGCGCTGCGGGTCGCCCGCAGCTGGGAGAAAGGTGCTGGATGGACTTCCTAGACGAGATCACCCTGACGGGTGTTCGAGCTTTCGGCCACCACGGCGTCTTCGAGGAGGAGCGTCGCGAGGGTCAGGAGTTCGTCGTCGATGTGACCCTCTTCGTCAGCACTGCCCGGGCGGCGGCGTCTGACGATGTGGCCGACACCGTGCACTACGGCGAGGTCGCCGAGCGCATCGTCGCCCTCGTCTCGAACGACCCGGTCAATCTTCTGGAGAAGCTCGCCGCGCGCATCGCCGACGACTTGCTGACTTGGGATCATGTCCGGATGGTGAGCGTGACCATCCACAAGCCGCAGGCGCCCATCACCGTGCCGTTCGCGGACGTCTCGGTGACCATCCGACGTGCCGCCGAAGCGGGGGAGCCCTCGTGAGCCGTCGCCTCGCGGAAGGGTTCCGCGGATCCGACGAGGCGTCCGAGCGTCCTGCCGTCGATGCCGTCGTCGCCCTGGGCGCCAACCTCGGCGATCGCGCCGCGGTGCTGGATGAGGCGGTCGCCGATCTGCGTCGACTGCCCCTGGTCGACGCCGTCCGCGCATCGGCCGCCATCGAATCGGTCGCCGTGCGACCGGATGGACCGGATGCCTCGGCCCCGGCATACCTGAACGCCGTCGCCCTCGTCACCACCCGGCTGGCGCCCACCGTGCTGCTTTCCTACCTGCATGCCATCGAGGCGCGGCACGGGCGTGAGCGCCGGGAACGGTGGGGCGATCGCACCCTCGACCTCGACCTCATCGCGTACGGGGACGTGCGCAGCGACGATCCCGGGCTGCTCCTGCCGCATCCGCGGGCCGCCGAGCGCAGCTTCGTTTTGGAGCCGTGGCTCCTGATCGACCCCGATGCCGAGCTTCCCGGCGCGGGCCGCGTCGACACGCTCCTCGAGCGCCTCCGGGAGGGTTCGTGAAGCGCACCGGCGCCGCCATCCTGGTGCTCGCCGCGGGCATCGGCGTGGCCGCGGGCTTTCTTCTCGACCAGCTGCTCACCGGAGCGGGGCGACCGACGTTCACTCCAGCGGTGACGCTGCCGATCCTGCTGGTCGTGCTGGGCGTCATCATCGTCGTGCTGGCGCTGCCGATCCGCCGCGCGACCAGAGGCGCCGACGGCTCGCCGGTGAATCCGTTCCGCGCGTTGCGGATCGCGATGCTCGCCAAGTCTTCGGCCATCGTCGGTGCGAGTTTCGGCGGTTTCGCGGGGGGCCTCGCCCTCTTCCTCCTCACCCGCCCCGTCACACCGTCGATAGGCTCGTGGGGAGCGGTGATCGCGACGATCGTCTGCGGCGTCCTGCTCATGACCGCGGGCCTCGTCGCCGAGCATCTGTGCACGATTCGGAAGGACGACGATGACGAACATCCCGGAGACGCCGAGACCGGATACGACGTCCACTCGCACTGACGAGGGGATGGATGCCGCGCTCGACGCGACCGTCGGCTCCGCGCTCGACCCGAACACCGAAGCCGTGCTCGACGCGAACACCGAAGCCGTGCTCGACGCGAACACCGAAGCCGTGCTCGACGCGAACACCTACGACCGGCTGATCGAGCCGCGGTCGCCGCACCGGCTCGCCCTCGAGCAGGGCGTCTGGCACCAGATCTCCCGCAGCTACCTGTGGGTGCAGCTCATTTCGTCCGGCCTCAGCCTCGCGGTCGTCGTGGCCATCATGCTCGTGCTTGTTCTCTTCTTCCACCAGACCTGGGCGCTGATCCCCGGCGGAATCGTCAGCGTCATCCTGATCTGGACCATCGCGATCCTCCCTCGTCAGGTGCGCGCGATCGGCTATCAGCTGCGGCACGACGACCTCGTCTTCCGTCGGGGAATCCTCTGGCAGCGGATGGTCGCCGTCCCCTACGGGCGCATGCAGCTCGTCGACATCACCCACGGCCCCCTCGACCGCGGATTCGGCATCGCACAGCTCAAGTTCGTCACCGCGGCGGCCAGCACCGGCGTCACCATTCCGGGCCTCAAGCAGACCACGGCCGAGACGTTGCGCGATCACCTCGTCGCCGTGGCCGAGAGCCGGCGGACCGGCCTATGAGCGACCCGACCCAGGGGGGCCCGCCACCGGTTGACGCCGTGCCATCTGCTGACGCGGTGCCGGACAGCGCGCCCGATCGCGTCCCGCCGCCCCCACCACTGCTCGCGCGCTCGCCCTTGAGCGACGGCGAGTGGCATCGGCTGCACCCACTGACCCCGGTGCTGCGCGGGGGGCTGTTCCTCGTCGTCGTGGCCGGCATCATCATCGCCAACCTGCGCGACCGTCTGGTCGTGCTCTTCCTCCCGTGGCTCGCCCCCGACGTGGACATCGACCGAGAGCTCGAGGGGTTCGAGAGCGGTGACCCGGTCGACTGGGTGATCGCGAATAACCTTTACCTGGTCGCAGCGCTCGCCGTGCTGGCGGTCCTGCTGGCGCTGACGGCCGTCTACTACCTGTCGTGGCGGTTCCACACGCTGCGGATCACCGGAGACGCCGTCGAGGTGCGCAGCGGCATCCTGTTCCGCACGCATCGCCGTGCCCCGCTGGATCGGGTGCAGGGGGTCAACCTGATCCGTCCGATGGTCGCGCGCCTGCTCGGCATGGCCAAGCTCGAGGTGGTCGGCGCGGGCACCGACGGCAATGTCCGGCTGGAGTACCTCTCCACCTCGAACGCCGAGGCCGTCCGCGCCGACATCCTGCGCCTCGCCTCCGGACGACGACTCGCGGATGCCGCGGCTCATCCCGCGGCGCAGAGTTCGCGGGTCAGCGCGCTCGGCCAGGCGGTCTCACGAGGTGTGACCGGGCTCATCGAGGGCGATGAGGCACCCGTCGCCGTGCCGGATTCGGTTGTGCAGATCCCGATCGTCCGGCTCGTGGCATCCCACATCATCAGTCCTGGGACGGTCGGACTGCTGTTCGCCATCGGTGCCATCGCGGTCGGCTCGATCCAGGGCACGCCCTGGCTGCTCATCGGCATGGTGCCCGCGGTGATCGGCTTCATCGCCTACTGGGTCCGCTCGATCGCGCGGTCGCTGCGCTATTCGATCGCCCCGACGCCCGACGGCGTGCGCATCACCTTCGGCCTGCTGACCACGATCACCGAGATCGTGCCCCCAGGCCGGGTGCATGCCGTCGAGGTGGCCCAGTCGATCCTGTGGCGCCCAGCCGGTTGGTGGAGCATCCGGATCAATCGGCTGTCGGGCAAGAGCCTGAGCGACACGAACCGCGATCAGTTCACGACGGTGCTGCCGGTGGGCAAGCTCGCCGATGTGCAGCGCGTGCTCGAGCTGCTGCTGCCGGACGTGCCGCCAGAAGAGTGGCCGCTGATCGTGCGGCAGGGTGTGCTGCGGCCGGCTGCGGGCGACACGTTCACGAACTCGCCGCGGCGGGCCTGGCTCCTGCGCCCGCTGTCGTGGCGGCGCAACGGATTCCGGGTGACGCCGGACCTGCTGCTGCTGCGCCGCGGGGCGATCTGGCGCCAGCTCGCGATCCTGCCGCTGGCGCGGCTGCAGAGTCTCGCCCTGGAGCAGGGTCCGATCGACCGGATGCTGCGGATCGCCTCGGCGCGGGCGCACACCGTGTCAGGACCGGTGTCGGCTGCGCTGTCGGTGATCGACCGCGACGAAGCCCTGGGCCTGTTCGCTGAGACGTCGGCCGGCGCCGTGCGCTCGGCATCGGTCGACCGCACCCACCGCTGGGCAGAGGAAGAGGAGCAGTCATGAGGCGCGACGGGCGGCTCGGGGTCGGGATCATCGGGGCAGGGCGGGTCGGTCCGGTGATCGGCGCCGCACTCGCCGGTTCCGGCCATGCGCTGATCGGCATCACCCGCGGTTCGGACGACGAACGGGTCGAAGCCGTGCTGCCCGGGCTGCCGGTGCTCGACACGGTCGAGGTCGCGCGCCGCAGCGAGCTGGTGATCATCGCCGTGCCGCACGACGAACTCCCCGGGCTGGTCGCAGGCCTCGCCGATGTCGGAGCCTGGCAGCCGGGCCAGCTCGTGCTGCACACCGACCCCGCCTACGGCACCGCCGTGCTCGCGCCCGCCGTCGCCCGCGGGGCGATCCCCCTGGCCGTCCATCCGGCGATCGTCTTCACGGGCACCTCGATGGACCTGCGGGTGCTGGCCACCGCCTATGCGGCCGTCACCGCGCCAGGTCCGGTGCTGCCGATCGCGCAGGCGCTCGCGGTCGAGCTCGGCTGCGAGCCGGTCGTCATCGCTGAGGAAGACCGAGCGGCCTACGCCGAGGGAATCGCGACGGCGACGACTTTCTCGCGGGCGATCGTCCAGCAGGCGGTGGAGTTGCTGGCTCGGGCCGGCGTGCCCAATCCGAGTTCCTACCTGTCGGTGCTCGCGCACTCCACCATCGACGAGGCGCTCACCGATGCAGGTCTAGGATTCGTGGCGTGAACGGGAGTTCCCCTTGGATCGGAGCGGCTCGATGAGGTTGCTGTGGCTCGCCTGCGGCCCAGGACCCGGGCCTCGGATAGGCAAACCGTGGGATCGATTGACACGGAACTTGCACAAAGAACATCAAGACCGTGAAAGAGTCAGTGACTCGATAGCTTGAAGACTCGGACGCCGAGATCCGAAGAACCCGGGAAGAGAATGGAGCACCGTGCCTGCTACGAATGGACGGGTGGCAGCGAGGACCTCCGCTCACAGGCTCTCCGCTCTTGACGGGTTGCGCGGGGTCGCGGCACTTGTCGTTGTTTTCTTTCACATCTTCCTGATTGCCCAACCCCATCTCGAGCAGTGGCTCGGACCACGTTCTGGCACTCCGTTCAGTTTCCGCTGGTGGCTCTACTCGTCGCCGCTGTCGATCTTCATCTCCGGCGCGCAGGCCGTTGTGGTCTTCTTCCTCCTGAGCGGGATCGTGCTCACCTTGCCTGTGCTCCGCGCCGCCCGGTATGACTGGCTGGCGTACTACCCACGCCGGATCATCCGTCTCTACCTCCCCGTGATCGCCTCTGTTCTGCTCGCGGTGGGCCTGTTCGTGCTAGTAAGCCGCGACGAGCTTCCGGTAGCAGGCTGGCAGGCCGCCATGCCCCGCGTTCTTGATCCGCTCGAACTCTTGGCGGAAACGCTCCTTGTTGCTCCTCACCCCCAGGTGAACGCACCTCTGTGGTCGCTCACATGGGAGATGGCCTTCTCCTTGCTCTTGCCCATCTACGTCTTGATCGCGCAACGTGCTAAGCGGTGGTCCGTGTGGGTCGTCGTGCTGTCAGTGGTGATCATCGCAATCGGCGGCGAACTTGGCTCGCCTTGGATGAAGGGTCTTCCAGTGTTTCTCATTGGTGCGATCGCAGCGGTGAATCTGGACCGGATCCACGCGGCGGCGCGACGAATCGACAGTTCGTCGCGGCATGTGCTGCGGTGGTCTCTGATCTTCGTGGCGAGCGTGCTGTTGATCACCGGTTCCGCGTTCACGGCATCACTTAGCCTGCGGAAGCCATATACGGTTGTCACCCACCTCTTCGAGGCTTCCATCGTGGTCGGCGCCATGGGGATCGTCTTTCTAGGCCTCGGATCATGGGGTGTACGGCGGCTTCTTGATTCGCGACCTCTGCAGTGGTTGGGTCGGGTCTCTTTCGGCCTTTACCTCACTCATGTTCCGATCCTCATGACGCTTGCCTTCGCGTTCGACTGGACTGCGTGGTGGATCGCGATGCTCGTCGGCGTCCCGGTTGTCCTCCTGGGCGCTGAAGCCTTCACACGCGTGATCGAGCAGCCTGCCCATCTACTATCGCGAAGAGTGGGGCGGCGAGTGAGCAAGCGACGGGGAATGATGATCACTCCCGAAGCACCACTCAACGATGGGGTGGGAACTATCTCTCTCCACAGCCTTAGCGGGGAGACCGCCGGGACAGAGCGCACCCCGTAGCGAGCAACCCCGTCCCAGACAACTCCCAGCCCTGCGCTGGACCGGGGCGGCCCGCGTCCGCCAACGTGCCTGCCTGCAAACTCGGCTGCGAGCCGGTCGTTATCGCCGAGGACCGTCCGGCCTACGCCGAGGGGATCGTGATAGCCGCGACCTTCTCGCGATCGATCGTCGTGCCGGCCGCCGGACTGCTTCGCAACGCCGGAGTGCCGAACCCCGGCTTATACCTGTCGGCGCCCGTGCACTCCACTGTCGGCGGTTGTCGGAGGCGGGATCTACGGACTCGGACACATGGCGCGCGCCCTGCTGGTCTCGGGGTCAGTGTGGAGGGGATCCTTCGACAGGCGGTTTGGCGCCACCCTCTGCTGTCGGAAGCCGAGCGCGAAGAACGACCAATACAACGAAGACGAGTGCGAACGCGGCCGAGCCGACYAGCCAGACGACCAGAGGGGATGGCCCCCATGGCCACCACCACTCCGCATTCTTGCCCGGATCGATCGCTGTCTGATCTGCACCAGTGGTGTATCTCTGCAGATTCACATGGAGGGCGAGCGATGCCGCGACGGACAACGAAACCCCGATCACCACCGCTCGTGGCGCTGACCACTCGGCCTCCGCCGCTGAGGTCGCGCTCGCAACGCCGATCAGGATCACGAGGAGCGGAAGGATGTACCGCGGTTGGATCAGGTTGGCCTCGACGTGAAGTTGCGACTGGGCGAGGAGGACGAACGGCACGGCCCAAAGTGCGGCAGCGACAGCGCCGAGCGCGATGGCCCGGCGTGGCGAGACCGCTCGAAGGCCGATGATGCAGGCGGCGCCGAATGACCCGAATGCGAGCACGGGGACAATCGTCGGCATGCTGGTGTCGAGCCATCCCAGTGGAGCGCTGCCGAAGACCCCCAGCCAAAGCCCCGGTATGCCGAGCAGGTTCGAGATGTGATCTGCTGTGCTCAGCGCGGGACCGTCGATCCCCAGGCCGACGACGGGCGCGAGGCCCTGGCCCGCACCCAGGTAGAAGG
>NZ_JBFUFC010000131.1:0-10543 GCF_056403635.1 Microbacterium sp. P2_F9
CTGCGCAGCGACGCGGTCGCCCACACGACGGCGCGCACGAGCCGGCGACCGCCCGCGCCGGTCGCGACCGTGCGCACGGTCGTCTCGTTCGCGCCGCCGGTTGCGGCGGTCGTGCGACTGATCCGGGTCTCGGTGGGACTCATCAGGCCTCGCGACGCGTGGGGGGCGCGACATCCAGCAGCACCTGTCCGACCACGGCCTCCTGCGTGACCCCGTCGAACTCGGCCTCGGGGTGCAGGATCAGGCGGTGCGAGAGCACCGGCACGGCGAGCGCCTTGACGTCGTCGGGGGTCGAGTAGGTGCGGCCGAGCGAAGCGGCGCGGGTGCGCGAGGCGCGCGTGAGCGCGAGGGCGCCGCGGATGCTGACGCCCAGGCGCACCTCGTCGGCCGAGCGGGTGGCGTCCACGAGCCGGGCGATGTAGTCCAGCACGAGCGCGTCGATGTAGACGTCGCGCGCCAGGTCGGCCATGCCGACGAGCGCCTGCGGCGTGATGACGGCGGCGAGTTCGCTGGTGGCGACGGCGGCGCCGTCGAGGATGCGGACCGTCGACGCATGGTCGGGGTAGCCGAGCGACGTGCGCATCATGAAGCGGTCGAGCTGCGCCTCGGGCAGCCGGTAGGTGCCGGCCTGCTCCACGGGGTTCTGCGTCGCGAGCACGAGGAAGGGCACGCCGACCTGGTGCGACACGCCGTCGACCGTCACCCGGCCCTCCTCCATGACCTCCAGCAGGGCGGACTGCGTCTTCGGGCTCGCCCGGTTGATCTCGTCGGCCAGCAGGATGTTGGCGAAGACGGGACCCGAGTGGAACTCGAACTTGCCGGTGGCCTGGTCGTAGACCGTGATGCCGGTGATGTCACCCGGGAGCAGGTCGGGGGTGAACTGGATCCGGGTGTTGGTGCCCTGCACGGACTGCGCCATCGCCCGCGCCAGCGAGGTCTTGCCGGTGCCGGGGACATCCTCGAGCAGCACATGGCCGTCGCTCAGCATCGCCGCCAGCACCAGCTCGACCACGTGCCGCTTGCCGAGCACCGCTCGCTCGACGTTGTCGGCGAGCTGGGCGAAGGTCTGCGCGAACCAGGTGGCCTGCTCCTGGGTGATGGTCATTCGGGTTCTTCCTTCGGGTTCGGCGGGGGCGGGTTTCAGCGCGGTCATGGCGTGGCGGGAGGGAGATTCGGCTGGCAGGTGGCGCTGAGGACGGCGGATGCATTGGAGAGGCCCCAGTTCTGGGCGCTCCAGCTGACGGCGACGCCGATCCCCGCCACGCGGACGGCGCCGACGGGAACCTGCCACGACCCCGCCGTGTAGGGGAGCACGGCATTGCCGCTGTCGTAGAACGTGAGCCCGGCATCGGCGAAGGAGATCGCGGCCTTGCCGAGGGGTGTGGCGGACGAATCGCCGCGCGTCGTCAGCATGCTCCCACCGACGCAGGACTGCACCGACCAGGTCGCCTGCAGCTGGTACGGGGCGCTGCCCGCGGCCGGGACGACCTTCGCCCACGGGGTCGCCGTGCCCCAGCGATCGTGGACATACCGGACGGTGATGCCGGGGTCGCGGTCGAAGACCGTGGCGGGCCAGCCGGAGAACTCCACGTGGTTGTTGTTCGGCATCCGCTCGCTCGAAACCGGCTGCGCGCGCACGAGCCACTCGGCACGGCTGTCCGTGACGTTCGGCACGCCGTCCACGGTGAAGGTCCAGCCCTGCGGCGCGCGCCCGGTCTGCACGGCCCGCACGGTCGCCGACGTGGTGACCTGCCCGAACGAATCCCCATCGAACCAGGACTCCGCGCAGAGCACGAAGCGGTACTCCTCGCCGTCGGCGAGCCCGGCGAACACCGCCGTCGCGCCGTCGTCGGAGGGGGCGCACCGGTCGCCGTCGCGCACGATGCCGAAGCGGATGCTGGAGCCGTCGCCGTTGAGGGTCGCCGAGGCGGTGGCGGTCACCGTGGCGGTGCCGTCGCCGATCGAGGTGGCGCTGAGGGTCAGGACCGGGTCGCGGGGCGCCCCTATGCCGTTCGCCGAGATCGTCGTCGCCGCACCGAACACGTCGCCGCCGAGACCCGCCGGGAGCTCATAGCGCGTGTACGGCGTGACGGTGATCGGAGAGGACACGTTCGATCCGACGCGGTACGCCGGCAGTTCGATGCGCCGATCGTGCGAGGACACCGCAACGCGCACGGTCTCCCCCGCCGGGCTGGTCACCTCGATCGCGCCCGTCCGGTCCGTGTCGATGCCGTCGATGGTGAGCGCGACGATCCCGCCCTCGCCGTCGGTGACGACCGGTGCGGCCACGATGGACCCCGGTGCCGCGGGAGGGTCGTACGCCCACGCGACCGTCCGCACACTGGCGCGCGATTCGCCGACGGCGTTCACGGCGACGGCCTCATAGGTCCGCTGCTCGCCGTTCGGGGCGCTGATCGCCGGGCAGTCGCCGTCCGCGCCGCAGCGCGCCACGATGCGGCCGTCGGAGCGGATGATGAATCCGGACAGCGCCGGGTAGGCCTGGGCCGCCTCGCCCGGGTCGACGCGGAGCGTCAGTTCGCCGTCGGTGAAGCCGGTCTGCGCCACGCTCGCGGGCGTCTGCGGGAAGCCCTGCAGGTCGAGCACCAGGCGGCCGTCGCGCTCGGCATTGGTCCGCCTGCCCTGTGCGTCCTGGACGGAGAAGACGGCGGTGCAGGACCCGCCGGGTGCGGTCGCGCCCCACGTGGCCCTGACCGCCGATGCCGAGGCGACCTGGAACGAGACATCCGCACACGCGCCGGTGGCGCGCACGTCGATGAGCTCGAGCGGCGTCCGAGGCAGCGGGTTGACCTCGCCGGCGGCGCCGATCACCGAGATGGTGCACGACGTTCCGGTCGCCTGCGAGCACTGCTGCGACACCGACCCGCCCTGCGGGAGCGTGGAGGGCGCAGCGCCCACCCGGAGGATCAGGCGGGCCGGGGCTACGCCAGGATGGCTGGTCACGGTGACCACCGCGGCTTCCTCCGCCCCGGCCACGGCACGGTCGGAGCCGACGACCGTCACGGTCGAGCCGGAGAGCGAGACATCGAACGCGGCACCGTCGTAGGCGAGCGCGTATTCGATGCTGCTCCAGTCGTCGCGCAGCTGCCAGGTCGTCAGCTGCCGGAGATCGAAGGTCGTCGTCTCGCCCGGTCCCACCGTGACGGACGCCGTATGCAGCTCGGGCTGCGGGTCGAGGGCGTGCACCACGATCGGCACCGAGAGGTAGGTCCAGTCGTCCTGGCCGGACAGCCGCACCGGCACCTGACAGGCATCCGTCCACGGCGCCGCCGCGCCGGCGGTGTAGCGCACCTCGGTGCCCGATGCCGGCTCGCAGGTCGCGTCGGCGCGCGCGCCGGAGGCGCGGATGTCGGCGCCGACCTCGAGCCCGCCGTCACCGGGCGCCGCAACCAGGTCGGCCATGTCGAACGTGACCTCGGCGAGCTCATCGACCTCCGGCGGCCGTACCCCGCTGCGCAGCACGAGCGAGAGATCGTCGTCGCCCGGCACGCGCAGGAAGGCGTAGGTGGTCACCGGGCCGGACGGGCCCTCGCCGGTCACCGCGAAGGGGATGATGCGGGTGGATGAGGGCAGATCGCCGCTGAGCTCCCAGCCGTCGACCGCTACGCCGCGCTGCCCACCCCAGAGCCCGACTTCGAGCCCGTCGATGTCGCCGGCCGACCAGGTCGTCTTGCCAGTGAGGACATCGACCCCCTGCGTGAAATCCTCGCGGTTCTCGACGGTCAGCACGGTGTCGGCGACCACAGGGTAGTCGGGAACGCTCTCGCGCACGACCCGGACGACGATCAGGCCGCGACCCGTGTTGCCGGAACTGGAGACCACGTCGTAGAGGAACGACATCGTCTCGGGCTCGGTGCCGGCCGCGATCACCACAGTGCCATCGGCGGTGGATTCGATCCGGCCGGCGAGCCGCGCGTATTCGGGGCTTGCGGAGCCGTCGTCGAGCGTGGGCGCGACATCCGGACGCACGTTCTCGAGGGCGAGCGTGCCCTCGGTGGGGTCGAGGTCGTTCGCGAGCGGACTGACCCGGGTGGAATTGCCCGCACCGGCCTGCACCTGCACATAGTCGGTGAAGGTGATGGGGCTCGGGTTCGACTGGCCGTCCAGCACGCCCACCCGTGCGGTGCCCTCGCCGGTCTCGCCGAGCGCATCGACTACGCGATAGCGGAACGACACCTGGCCGCGGAATCCCGCCACGCTCGTGTAGACGATCGACTCGCCATCGGCCGAGACCGTCGCGACGCCGCTCTGCGGCTGGGTGACGATGCGATCGAGCGTGACGACATCGCCGTCCGGATCCATGCCGAATCCGTCGAACTCGATCGTCGAACTCTGACCGCTGAGGACCCGGCCCTCGAGGGTCTCCGGCGAGGGCCCCCGGTTCGCATCATCGGGGAGCACGCGGATGCGCACATCGGCGACATCCGCGAGCGACGGGGCGCCGGAGGTGTAGATCCCGTACCTGACGCCGTACTCGCCCGGCGTGGCGGGGGCGAGATATCGCAGCACTCCCCCGGACCCGAACGCCAGCGCGGCGCTGCTCGACGAGACGACCGATGACGGATCGAGCGTGGGGCGCCCTCCGGCAGGAGCGATGTCGTTGTCGAGCACCGGGATGTCGATCTGCGCGCCGGCACGCACGACCACGGTGTCATCGACCGCGATCGGGGCGAGCTCGGGCGCGGGCGGCAGCAGGTACACGGTCGCCTCGCCCTGCACGCTGGAGCCGCGATCGTCGGTGCCGTCGCTGATCGTGTAGGTGACCGTTCCCAGGCGCCCGGCCGCGCCGGAAGGCGTCGCCCCGGAGACCCGCAGGTGGTCCTGGCCCACCGCATCGACGGAGAGGATCGCTCCGCGGTCGGCCCGGGCGACCACGTCGCTGAGCAGCAGCACGCGCCGGGTCGGGTTCGACGCGACCGCGAACACGTCGACCGTCGCGTCCTCCTGCGGATGGACGAACACCACGACGGGCGGAGTGGCGAGGTCGGCGGGGGCATCGGCGGGCAGGACCGTGATCCGCGCCGTCCCGGTGGCTTCGCTCAGGCCATCGGTGACGGTGAAGTCGACCCGGTACACCCCGGGCAGCGCTGCCGCGAAGTCGAAGGCGGTGGTGCCGCCGACGACCGTCGCGCGTGCGGAGCCCTCGTCCAGGACATGCACCGACTCCAGCGAGATCGCGCCCGCGGTGCCCGTCACGTGCGGCGCCACATCGATGCTCATCCCCGCGTCGATGGTGTCCACCACCGCGAACGACTGCACGGCGATCACCGGCTCGGGCGAGACCCGCACGAGGAGGGGCTTGGTGACCGTGGCGCCCCACGTATCGGCCATCGTGACGGTGAGCTCGATGAGCTCGGTCGTCCCGCTCCCGTCGTCGGAGTGCTGGTAGACGACCTCCCCGGCCGGCGTCGCGGCCACGCTGCCGATGCCGGAGGCGTCCTCCACCGACAGCAGGAGCAGCGGGTCGCCTTCCGGGTCGACCCACCCGGCGAGCAYCGGGACGGTGACCGTGCCGCCGCGCGCGACCTCCGGCTCCGGCCACGTGACGAGGCATCCGGGCACCCCGCACCAGGCCGGCGCAGACTCCTGGGCCGCTGCGGCGACCGTGAGCGTCACGGTGACCGGGGCCGACAGGAGTCCGCCGGCGCTCGTGCCGTCGGTCGCCGCATAGCTGAACGACGCGGAGCCGTGCGCCTCAGGGGTGGTGCGCACCGTGAGCCGCTGTCCGTCATCGGTGATCGACACCGTCCCGAAGCCGGGGTCGAGGCCGGTCACCGAGGTGGGGTCGATCGAGAGCACGTCCTCGTTCGGGTCATGGTCGTTCATCAGGACGGGCAGGGTGGTGAGGTCGCCGGCGCGCACGCCGAAGGCATCCGGCTCGGCGATCGGCGGGCGAGGATCGATCACGAGGGAGAGCTGCTCCTCGCTGGGCTGCGACTCCGCGTCCGTGCGGTCGTCGAGCGACCAGTCCTGGCTGGATGGGACGAAGCGTCCGTCCGGCACCGTCCAGACCCACCCTGAGCGTGTCTCGTTGAGGATGACGGCGTCGTCGCTCGCGACGAAGACCGGTCGGCGCTGGTCGCCCAGCGCGGGCGCGCCGTAGTCGAGCGGCGTCGTCTGCGCCGACCCGGAGTCCCACAGCACGCCGCCGCCGTCGCCGGCCGGCAGCCAGGCCGCGAAGACCTCGCCGCCGTGGACGATGGGCTGCGCCGGAGTGCCGAGCACGGTCTGACCCGTCCCGACCTCGCGCACCGGCGCCGAGCCGTCGACCGGCACGCGCTCGAGCCCGGTCTCGGACGCGAGGTACACCTCGGTGCCGTTCGGATCCGGCTCACCCACGACGACCTTGCCCGTGGTGCCGGTCGCGATGGCGGCGCGTTCGCCCCGCAGCCAGGCGTCGCCGTCGTCGGCGTCCACGACGACCCACTGATCCCCGGCCGCGGTGATGGCCGGCGTCGAGAGTCCCTCGGCGACGAGCGGATCGCGCCCGAGCACCTCCGAGGACGCGATGTCGTACCGCAGCACGGCCGCGTCGGCACGGGAGTAGCTGAAGAGCCGCCCGCGCGCATCGACGGCGATCGCATCCGCGGCGTACTCCGGCGCGTTCTGCTGCGCCCCGGACGCCGGATCGAGCTGCGCCGCCTCGCCGGCGGAAAGGCGCCCCACCCACACGGCGCCCGAGTCGGTCCGGTAGGCGACGAAGTCACCAGCGGCACTGACCTCGGTCGTGCCGGCCGGGGTCGAGGGCGACGCGCGCAGCGCGTCATCGTCGAGGTCGACCGGAAGCGACTCGTCGATCTTCGTCAGCCTGCTGTAGCTGTCCGAGAACAGGAACGCGGCATCCGATGTCTCCACCACTTCGCTCGGGTTGCTGACGCTGCGAACGGTGTCCAGCTCGCCGATGCTCGTGTTCACCCGCGCGTAGCGCCGTCCGTCGCCGGTCTGCAGCGCCCACACCGAGGTGTCGACCTCGGGGGTCTCCTGCGCGTCGAGACCCGGCCAGACGAACCAGGCGCCGACGATCAGCCCCAGGGCGGCCGCCGCGGCGACGAGGCCGGCGACCGTGCGGCGGCGCATATCAGAGCACCCCCGTGAAGGCGAGCACTGCGGCGATGACGGCCGCGAMGAGGCCGACCCCGGCGGCGCCTGCGACGATCCATGGTCCGACGCGCTTCGGCGACCGCGTCACCGAGGAGATCTCGGTGTCTTCGTCGCGGACCAGACCGGCGAGCGCGGCATCGGGTCGCGCCTTGCGGCGTCCGTTGTGCGGCACCGTGCTGCGGGTCGTCCCGCGCATCGCGGTATCCGTGAAGTCCACCGGAACGGATGCCGCGGCCCACTCCGCCGTCGGCACCTCCAGCGCCGTCGGCGCGAGGCCCGCCTCCACCTGCACCTCGCGAAGTGCTTCGGCGAACGCGCGCGCCGAGGGGAACCGCTCTCGCGGGTCACGGCTCATCGAGCGCTCCAGCACGTGCTGGAGCGACGCCGGCACGTCGGTGCGGGGGATGGCGGTGTAGGTGGCCCGGGCGATCCGCCGGCGCAGCAGCTCCTTGGTGTTCTGCCCGCGCTCGCGCCGCTCGAACGGGCTGTGCCCGGCGAGCAGCGAGTAGACGGTCGCCCCGAGGCTCCAGACCTCGCTCGCCACGGTGCCGGCGGTCTGCTCGCCCACCACCTCGGGGGCGCTCCACGGGATCGACATGGCGAGCATCTCGTCGGCCGAGTTCTTCGTCAGCGACGACGAGATGCCGAAGTCCGCCAGCACAGGGGCCCCGAAGGTGGTCACCAGGATGTTGCTCGGCTTCACGTCGCGGTGTACGAGACCGGCCACGTGGGCGGACTCCAGGGCCCCCGCCATCCGCACTCCGATCTCGAGCACCTCCGGCACCGGCATCCGCTCGATGCGGTACCGCTGCGTGAGCGATCCGGGGCAGTACTCCATGACGATGTACGGCCGGCCGTCGGCCGAGATGCCGGCCTGGTAGACGGTGACGATCGACGGATGGGCGGAGAGGTGGGCGAGGACATCGGCCTCGGCGTTGAACATGCGACGCAGTTCGGGGTCGCGCACGTCGCTCGGGAGCACTTTGACGGCGACATCGCGCCGAGGCATGTCCTGCTCGTAGAGGAAGACGTCGGCGAAGCCGCCGGAGCCGAGCGGACGGATGTAGGTGAGGCCCGGCAGGATCGGGGGCGCCGAAGGAAGGCGTGCAGCCACCGGTCCTCCCACCTTCTCTGCCGCCGGTCGGCGGCCGATGGGCCGCGCCCGCGAGCCCGGCAATGTTAGCAAATCAGCCTTGGGAGCCTGCTGGCCACCCTCGAGCCTGTGGAGCGGCGCCGGTCAGAGCGCGGGAGGCTCGTTCGGGTTGAACGGCGCGTCGAGTGAGCGGGTCAGCTCCTGGAGCATCGMCTCGATCTGCGGCTCGACATACTGCGTGATCGCCGCCTGGATGCGCAGGCGATGGTGCAGCAGCACCGCGCAGACCTCGCGGCCGACCATGTTCGCGTAGTCGTCGGCGAGCCCGACCTCCTGGCGCAGCGCCGCTTTCGCGTCGGCGCTGAGCGGCGGGAGCGCCGGAATGTCGGCATCCACCTCTTCGGCGAGACCCGAGATCGTGAACAGGAACGGCGCGCCGGCCACCGGCTCGGGATCGAGCGGCAGTCCCTCGAACTCCGGGTCGAGTCCTTCCGCCGGCCGATAGCTGCGGGCGCGGTTGCGCGCGGCCTGCTGGTCGAGCTCCGCCTGGAGCATCGGCAGGTTCTTGGCCGTGTACTCCGCGACCGAGTGATCGACGATCGTCTTCACGCGGGTCGACAGTCCGTGCTGCACGCCGTGCGGAACGTCAGACCCGAGCCCCGCCGCGGAGAGCACCRGTGAGCCGAAGCAGCGGCGGCATGGTGCGATCCGGCCACGATGCGTGGCTGGCTCCCACCGCGGCAGCCAGCGCAGCCAGGCGTCCACCGCCTGGCTTACCTGGGTTTCGAGCGAGCGCTCCACGTCACAACCGTAGTACTGGAGCACGCGTCGCGACCGGATGCCGCGGCATCCGTCCCTCTCTCGAAAGGGCTACTCGTCGAACGGGTCTTCCCATGGCCAGCGCGGCCGCTGCGCTCTGGTGCGGACGAGGGCGATGCCTCCCCAGGCGCAGATCGCGCCCGATGCCGCGATCACCACCCCGAACCAGGACGTGACCACGCCTCCGGCGGCCGCCGCAGCCGCCGCGAGGTCGGCGCCCCCGAGCGCCGCTCCGCACCACACCCCGAACATGTAGGCGAGGACGCAGACGAGGGCGGTGACGGCCGCTCCCCAGAACGACGGATGCGGGCGGCGCAGCCATAGCCCGAGCGACACCGCGAACCCGGCCGTCGTGAAGGCGGTGCCCAGGATGCCGGGAATCTGCCCGAGACCCGGCACGGCGAGCACGTCCTGGTCGAGGAGCAGGCTCACCACGCCGAGCCCGCAGATCAGGAGCGCGACGAAAGCGGCGACCGCGAGACCGAGCGCGACGATCGGGCGGACAGGTCCGCCCTCGGGCCGCGAGGTTTCGGTCACCTATTGACGATAGATCTGCGGACCCGCTTCCAGGGTGCGCTCGTACTCGCGGTTCGCTTCGAGGTTGAGCTCGGTGACCCGCTTGCCTCGCGCTGAGGCCCACGCGCCGAACCAGATCGTCAGCTCGCGGCCGATGATGAAGGCGGCGACGGCGAGCGGCGCGAACAGGTTGTCCTTGACGAGGTCGACGCCCTCGGTCGGGGTGAGCATCCAGAACGGCTCCTGGACCAGGATGCCGAGCACATAACCCGCCCAGGAGATGACGCCGACGAAGATGCCGAAGATGACCCAATGGGCCCAGCGTCCGCGGTTGATGATCGCGCCGAGCAGCCAGAAGCCGAGGAAGAAGAGCACGATCGGCAGCCAGAACACCCAGGATTCGACGGCCGTCGTGAGCGGGGTGATGACGTCATCGGTCGAGATGTCGCCCGTGACGAATCCGATGCCGAGCCATGCGGCGACGTAGAGCACGGCGAACGAGACGGTGGCGAGCAGGCCGATCGCGCCGGCTGCGGCGCGGTTGCCGCGCGGGCGGGGCGGCTCGGGGGCCTGGACGAAGATGGGCTGCGGTGCGACGGCGTATGGCGCCTGGGCGACCGGCTCGCTGGGTGCCACGGCGTAGGCACCGGCCGCAGCGGCTGCCGCTGCGGCGCCGTTGTGGTCGGCCTCGGGTTCGACGTAGGCCGGCTCGACGTAGGCGGGCTCCACGTTGGCGGGTTCGACGTTCGCGGCGGCCGCGGCACCCGCTGCGGCGATCTCCTCCGCAGTCGGCTCGGGCTCGAGGTAGGCCGGGTCGACGTAGGCGGGCTCTGCGGGCTCCGGCTCGACGTAGGCCGGCGCCACTGCTGCGGGCTCCGCTTCTGCCGCAGGCGCCGACTCGACGGCGGGTTCTTCGGCGGGTGCTTCCGTGCTCGGCTGCTCCGAGTCCGAGTCCGGGACCGCGTCGCGCCCAGCGGCCTCGGCATGGGCGAGACC
>NZ_JBFUFC010000132.1:0-10506 GCF_056403635.1 Microbacterium sp. P2_F9
GGATCGGCCCCTGGACCGCCGACTACGTGCGCATGCGTGTGCTCGGCGATCCCGACGTGTTCCTGCCGGGCGACGTCGCCGTGCGCGCCGGCGCCGCCGCCATCGGAATCCCGTCCGATCCGGTGGGGCTGACGGAATGGGCCGCGCGCACCGCGCCGTGGCGGTCGTACCTCACCGCGCACCTCTGGCGGGCGGTGCCGCCGCGTGCCGCATCCGCCGCGGCAGGCGGCGTCAAGACACACCCCTCGAAGGAGCAGACAGCATGACCGCCACGATCCAGACCATCGACACCCCCGACGGCGCGTTCACGATCATCGCCGACGACCGCGGCCGCGTGCTCGCCTCCGGCTGGACCGCCGACGCCGAGGCTGCGCGACTGCGCATCCACCCGCGCCTACGCCCCGAGACGGTCGTCGAGGGGGAGACGGATGCCGCGGCCGCGGTGCGCGCCTACTACGAGGGCGACGTCTCGGCGATCGACGCCGTGGCCGTCGCGCAGGACGGCACCCCGCTGCAGCAGCGCGGCTGGGCCGCACTCCGGCGCATCGTGCCCGGCGCCCCGCTCAGCTATGCCGGTTTCGCCGAGGCGCTCGGGCAGCCGAGCGCGGTGCGCGCCGCGGCATCCATCTGCGCCCGCAATGCGCCGGCGCTGTTCGTCCCTTGCCACCGCGTGCTGCGCTCTGACGGGACGCTCGGCGGCTTCGCTTGGGGCCTCGACGTCAAGCGCGCGCTGCTCGCGCGCGAAGCGGCCGCCTGACCGCGACCCCTGCCGAACGCGGAGATTTTTCGGCTTGCATACAGCTGGCTCCCAGGTCTATTCTGGAGGGCTGTCGCGCGTCCGCGCCGCAACCCGTCGATCCGAGGAGGAAGCCATGTACCAGGCAATCATCGCCATCAAGCCGGTCGACTTCGCCCCCACGACGGCGCACCTCGCCGGGGGTCTGCTCTCCTGAGCGCCGTCGCGGATCCGGCATAGCCCGGGCTCCGCGAGCGTTTCCTCCGACAGACCGGTTCACCGGCCACCTGTGCCATTCGCACGCCCMACCAGTTTTCCGCCGCGAAGCCGCGGCATCCGTCACCCCCTGCAAGGATCATGACTCCCACCGCCTCGCCCCCTCGTCTTTCCACCCTCCGCGCGCTGGCGCGGCTGCTGCCGTTCGCCAAACCGGTGCTGCCGCGCCTGACCATGGGCGCCGTGAGCGCCCTCGGTGCGGCGCTCGTCGCCCTGTCGATCCCGCTCGTGCTGGAGGTCGTCGTCGGCGGTCCGGTCGCGTCGGGCGACCTGGCCCAGATCCTGCTCGGCGCGGGCATCATCCTGGCGCTCGGGCTCGCGGAGGCCGGCCTCGTCTGGGCCCGCCGCTGGTTCGTGCTGACGCCGGCTACCCGTGTCGAGTACGAGCTGCGCACGACCTTCTACCAGCGCCTGCAGCGGCTGCCGGTCTCGTTCCACGACCGGTGGCAGTCCGGGCAGCTGCTGTCGCGGATGATGCAGGACATCAGCCTCATCCGCCGCTGGCTCGCCTTCGGCGTCATCCTCCTCGTCGTCAACATCATCACGATCTGCGTGGGCTCGGTGCTGCTGTTCCGGTGGCACTGGCTGCTCGGGACGATCTTCCTGGCCTGCTCGCTGCCGATCTGGTACGTGGGCTACCGGTTCGAGAAGCGCTACGGCGCGCTGGCGCGCCAGAGCCAGGACCAGGCGGGCGACCTCGCCACCTCCGTCGAAGAGAGCGTCCACGGCATCCGCGTGCTCAAGGCCTTCGGCCGGGGCAAGCACGCCCTGATGAAGTTCACCCAGCAGGCCGAGACCCTGCGTGAGACCGAGCTGGGCAAGGCTCGCGCGGTCGGGCTCGTCTGGTTCTGGCTCGTGGTGCTTCCGGACGTCGCGTTCGCGCTCTGTCTGGCGGCGGGCATCGTGCTGAACGTGCTCGGTCAGCTCACCGTGTCGGAGCTGTTCGCGTTCTTCGCGATGGCGACTGTCCTGCGCTGGCCGATGGAGTCGATCGGGTTCCTGTACTCGTTCCTCCTCGATGCGCGCACGGCGACCGACCGCATCTTCGAGGTCTTCGACGAGCAGAACACGATCATCGATGCGGAGACCCCGGTCACGATCGCGGAGCCGCACGGCGCGCTCACCTTCGAGGGTGTGCACTTCCGCTACCCGGATGCCCCGGCTTCGCAGCGCGATCTGCTCAACGGCATCGACCTCGTCCTGCAACCCGGCGAGACGATGGCCCTGGTCGGACTCACCGGGTCGGGCAAGACCACCCTCACCACGCTGCCGACGCGCCTGTACGACGTCACCGCCGGGCGCGTCACCCTCGACGGGGTCGATGTGCGCGACCTGACGCTCGGCGAGCTGCGCTCGCACGTGTCGATGGCCTTCGAGGACGCCACGCTGTTCTCGGCATCCGTCCGTGACAACGTCCTGCTGGGGCGCGATCTCGAACCCGGCAGCGCCGAGGCCGAGGCCGTGCTGCGCGAAGCGCTGGACGTCGCCCAGGCCGGTTTCGTGGACGACCTGCCGGACGGCGTCGACACCGTGATCGGCGAAGAGGGGCTCTCGCTGTCGGGTGGCCAGCGACAGCGCCTCGCGCTCGCTCGCGCCGTGGCGGCCAAGCCCGCCGTGCTCGTGCTCGACGACCCGCTGTCGGCGCTCGACGTCGACACCGAGGCCCTCGTCGAAGAGGCGCTGCGCCGGGTGCTCGCCGACACGACCGCGCTCATCGTCGCGCACCGTCCTTCGACGGTGGCCCTCGCCGACCGGGTGGCGCTGCTCGAGGCCGGTCGCGTGACCGCCGTCGGCACCCACTCCGACCTGCTGCGCACGAGCGAGCACTACCGCTACGTCATCTCCAGCCTCGAGATCGCCGCCCGTGCGGCCGGTGAGTCTGTCGACGACGAACAACCTGATCTGCGCGAGCGGGAAAGGGAGGTGACCCTGTGACCACGGCAACAGTGTCCGGCACCACGGGCGAAGACCGCTCCGACTACACCAAGGTTGAGAGCAAGCAGATCCGCGCGCGTTCGCTGCGCCTGCTCGGGTCGCTCCTGAGCCCGCAGAAGTGGCAGCTCGTGCTGGCCCTCTCGGTGCTCGTCGTCTCGACCGCGCTGCGGGTTCTCGGCCCCGCGCTGATCGCGTATGGCATCGACACGGCGCTTCCGGCTGCGGTCGAAGAAGCGGATTGGATGCCGGCCGCCATGGTCGTCGGCGTCTACCTGATCTCGGCGCTCGGTGGGGCAGCCCTCATCGGCTGGTACGTCGTCGTGGCGGCCCGCCTCACGCAGGCCGTCATGCTCGACCTGCGCAAGCGCATCTTCCTGCACACCCAGCGGCTCAGCCTCGAGTTCCACGAGTCGTACACGTCCGGCCGCATCATCTCGCGCCAGACGAGCGACCTCGACTCGATCCGCGAACTGCTCGACGGCGGACTCAACGAACTCGTGTCGGGCATCCTCTACGGCGGGTTCACGCTCATCGCGCTCATGCTCCTGGACTGGCAGAGCGGCATGGTGCTCGTCGTCATGGCGCTGCCGCTGTGGCTGCTCATGCGCTGGTTCTACACGCGCTCGCAGCTCGCCTACCGCGAGTCGCGCACCGTCAGCGCGAAGGTCATCGTGCACTTCGTCGAGACGATGACGGGCATCCGCGCCGTCAAGGCGTTCCGCAAGGAGTCGCGCAACGACGAGGAGTTCGGCGAGCTGTCCAGCCAGTATCGTGAGGTCAACCTCCGCTCGATCCGCCTGTTCGGCACGTTCGAGCCCGGCCTCATCGCGGTGGCGGCGTTCTCGACAGCGCTCGTCGTGCTGTGGGGCGGCATCCGCGTCGCCGAAGGCTCGCTCGAGGTCGGCGTTCTGCTCGCCGCGGTGCTGTACGTCCGCAACTTCTTCTCGCCGCTGCAGGAGGTGGCGTTCTTCCTGAACTCCTACCAGTCCGCGACCGCGGCGCTCGAGAAGGTGTCGGGCGTGCTCGAGGAAGAGCCCACCGTGCCCGATCCCACCCGCCCGATCGACCTGTGGAAGGCGCGCGGCGCGCTGCGGTTCGAGGACGTCACCTTCGGGTACAGCGAGGACCGGATCATCCTGCCCGACTTCCGCCTCGACATCCCGGCGGGTCAGACCATCGCACTCGTGGGGACGACCGGTGCCGGCAAGTCGACGCTCGCCAAGCTCGTCTCGCGCTTCTACGACCCCACCAGGGGCCAGGTGACGCTCGACGGCGTCGACCTGCGGTCGCTGCATCCGAAGGATCTGCGTCGGGCGATCGTCATGGTCACCCAGGAGGCGTACCTCTTCAGCGGCACGGTCGCCGACAACATCGCGCTCGGCAAGCCGGATGCGACGCTCGACGAGATCAGGGCCGCCGCACGGGCGGTGGGAGCGGATGCCTTCATCCAGGAGCTCCCGGACGGCTACGGCACCGACGTCAACAAGCGCGGCGGCCGCGTCTCAGCGGGGCAGCGTCAGCTGATCTCGTTCGCGCGGGCGTTCCTCGCCGATCCGGCGGTGCTGATCCTCGACGAGGCGACGGCGTCGCTCGACATCCCGAGCGAGCGGCTCATCCAGGACGCGCTGCAGACCCTGCTCGCCGACCGCACCGCGATCATCATCGCCCACCGGCTCTCCACCGTGGCGATCGCCGACCGGGTGCTCGTGATGGAGCATGGCCGCATCATCGAGGACGACACTCCCGAGACCCTCATCAGCGGCACCGGCAAGTTCGCGCAGCTGCATGCGGCGTGGCGGGAGTCGCTCGTCTGATCGTCTGAGAGCGGATGCCGCGGCCCGGCCACGACCGCCGGCCGCGGCATCCGCTTCGTCGTCGTTCGCGCTGCCGAAACCGCCACTCGCGGTTGATGCGTTCGGGCGCGTGTGGCGGTTTCGACCGCGCGCGCATCGGGGCGTCGGGCGCGACCATAGTCAGGACCAGTGGCAGCACTCGCGGAGAAAGGCGACGGGGTCTCGATGGGGGAGGGGAATTCGAGGCCCCGCCGCCGGTCTGAATGCCGGCGCCCGGGTGAACGGGCGGCGGCTAGATCCGGATCTCCGCGATGACCTCACCGTATTCGGTCTCACCGACCGCTGTGAAGCCGACGCGCTCGAAGAAGGCCTCCGGCCCGCCCGAACCCGCCTCGTAGATGACGTTCACGTGGCTCATGCCGCGGTCGCGCGCTTCTTCGATGAGCTTCGCGACGGCGAAGCGGCCGACACCGCGGCCCTGATCATCGGCGTCGACGTTGATGCGCCACAGCACCGAACGGAAGTAGTCCTGCGTCGCCTCGAGATCGAAGTTCGCGCTCACGAATCCCACGACGTCGTCGCCGTCGAGCACGACGCGCTGCCACGCCGTGGCGGGATTGGCGACGGTGCCGGCGACGGCATAGGAGATCGGGGCGAGGAACTGCTCCTGGCCTGGTTTGAGCGACATGTTGTTGACCGCCACGATCGTGGCGGCGGACAGTTCTACGAGCCGGAGGTCACCCATAGGGCCAGGCTAGTGGCCAAACCCGATATCCGGCACGCTCGAGTGTCAGCATTAACGTGGATTTCACATGCCGAAGTATCTCGACATCAAGATACTTTCGAGGTGCGATAGTCTGGCATGACGACCCGAAACGAAAGCAGCGCCGGTGACCGACTCGACCATTTTCTATACCCACACCGATGAGGCGCCGGCTCTGGCGACAGCCTCGTTCCTGCCGATCGTGAAGGCAGTGACGCGCACGGCGGGGGTGGATGTCGAAACCCGCGACATCTCGCTCGCGGGTCGTGTGCTCGCGGCGTTCCCGCAGAACCTGACTCCCGAGCAGCAGGTGGGCGACGCGCTCGCCGAGCTCGGGGGCCTCGCCACGCTCCCCGAGGCGAACATCATCAAGCTGCCGAACATCTCGGCCTCGATCCCGCAGCTGAAGGCGGCCATCGCCGAGCTGCAGGCGCAGGGCTTCGACATCCCGGACTACCCGGACGACGCGCAGACGCTCGAGGAGAAGGACGTCCGCGCCCGCTACGACCGCATCAAGGGCTCCGCCGTGAACCCGGTGCTGCGCGAGGGCAACAGCGACCGGCGTGCGCCGCTGTCGGTGAAGAACTACGCGAAGAAGCACCCGCACCGCAACAAGGCCTTCGCCGCCGGGTCGAAGACGCGTGTCGCGACCATGGGTCACGACGACTTCAAGTCCAACGAGCAGTCCGTCGTCATCTCCGCCGACGACGTCCTCACGATCCAGCACGTCGCCGCCGACGGCGCCGTCACCGCTCTGAAGAGCGGTCTCAAGGTGCTGCCCGGCGAGATCCTCGATGCCACGTTCCTGTCGGCCGCCGCGCTCGACGCCTTCCTCGCCGACACGCTCGCCGAGGCCAAGGCCGACGACGTGCTGTACTCGGTGCACCTCAAGGCGACCATGATGAAGGTCAGCGACCCGATCATCTTCGGCCACGTCGTGAAGGCGTTCTTCGCCGACGTGTTCGACACGTACGGCGACAAGATCGCCGAGGCCGGGCTCACCGCGAACGACGGACTCGGCGCGATCCTCGCGGGCCTGCCGTCGGTCGACGGCGGCGCCGAGATCGCGGCCGCGATCACCGCGGACCTCGCCCGCGGCCCTCGGCTCTCGTACACGAACTCCGACAAGGGCATCACGAACCTGCACGTCCCCTCGGACGTCATCGTCGATGCCTCGATGCCGGCGCTGATCCGCAACGGCGGCAAGCTGTGGGGCGTCGACGGCGGCGAGGACGACACGCTCGCCGTCATCCCGGACTCCTCGTACGCGAGCGTCTACCAGACCACCATCGACGACGTGATCGCGCACGGTCCGCTGGATCCGGCCACGATCGGCACCGTCCCGAACGTCGGCCTCATGGCGCAGGCCGCCGAGGAGTACGGCAGCCACGACAAGACCTTCGAGATCGCGTCGGCCGGCACCGTGCAGGTCCTGAACCAGGCGGGCGAGGTGCTGCTCGAATCCGCCGTCGCGCCCGGCGACATCTGGCGCGCCACGCAGACGAAGGATGTCGCGATCCGCGACTGGGTGAAGCTCGCGGTCACCCGTGCCCGCGCGACCGGCTCGCCCGCCGTGTTCTGGCTCGACGAGACCCGTTCGCACGACGCCGCGCTGATCGCCAAGGCGAAGACCTACCTCGCGGAGCACGACACCGAGGGCCTCACCATCGAGATCCTTGCGCCCGCCGCCGCGACCCAGTACTCGCTGGACCGCATCCGCGAGGGCCTCGAGACCATCTCGGTGACCGGCAACGTGCTGCGCGACTACCTCACCGACCTCTTCCCGATCCTCGAGGTCGGCACGAGCGCCAAGATGCTCTCGATCGTTCCCCTGCTCGCCGGCGGCGGACTGTTCGAGACCGGCGCAGGCGGGTCGGCGCCCAAGCACGTGCAGCAGCTGCTCGAGGAGAACTACCTGCGCTGGGACTCGCTCGGCGAGTTCTTCGCGCTCGCCGCCTCGCTGGAGCACCTCGCGACCTTCACCGGCAACGTCAAGGCGCAGGTGCTGGCCGACACGCTGGATGCCGCGACCGGCACGTTCCTCGAGAACGACAAGTCGCCGGGGCGCGCGCTCGGAACGATCGACAACCGCGGCAGCCACTTCTACCTCGCCCTGTACTGGGTGCAGGAGCTGGCCACGCAGGACGCCGATCCGGAGCTCGCGGCCGTCTTCGCGCCGATCGCCGAGACGCTCGCCGCGCGCGAGCAGGAGATCGTCGCCGAGCTCCTCGCCGTGCAGGGCTCGCCGGTCGACATCGGCGGCTACTACCGCCCCGACGCGCAGCTCGTCGAGGCCGTCATGCGCCCGTCCGCGACCTTCAACGAGATCGTCGACAGTATTTCCTGACCGACACGAAAGGAGGGGACGGATGCCGCGGCATCCGTCCCCTCCTTTCATGGTCGAAGCAGCTCAGGGTGCCTCACGGACGACCGCCACCGCCCCTGCGGAGACTGTGAGCACGCCGTCCGCGGAGTCGCCGGTCAGCAGTTCCAGTCCCCTGACGGGAACATCGGCGGCTGCCGCTCCGTGGTTGATCAGGAACAGCCAGGACGTGCCGTCCGCGCAGCGGCGCACAGCCTCCACTCCCGGCACGACGGGCAGCCGCGCCGCGACGCCTGAGGAAGCAACGACCGTGTCGACGAGGGCGCCGAAGCCCTCGTGCACGTCCGCGGACACGTACCACGCGCGCCCGGCGCCGACGCGGCGGGAGGTGATCGCGGGCAGACCGGCCAGCGCACCCTCGGTATAGGCGGCGACGACCTCGGCATCGATCGTACGAATGCGTTCGGTCCAGTCGATCGCGATCGCACCGTTGGACAGCGCGACCCGATCGCCTTCGAGCAGAGGCGTGAACTCCTCGCCGAACACGCCGACGAGGTCGCGGAAGGCGCCGGGGTACCCGCCCGTCCGGATCCGGTTCTCCTCGTCGACGATGCCGGAGAGGTGTCCGACGACGACCGTCGCACCGCGCTCCGCTGCGGCGGAGAGGTCCGCGACCACTGCGTCGGCGACGGCGTACAGCCCGGGCACGATCAGCAGGTCGTACCTCGACAGATCCGCGCCGGGAGCGACGACATCCGGTCCGTGGCCGCGCTCGGAGAGCGCCTCGTGCCACCGCCGGCCCGATCTCTCGAGCGGGTAGTCGTTGAGCGGCTTCTGGCCTTCCTCCCACGCCCACTTGGCGGGGATGTCGGCGACGATCGCGACGCGGGATGCCTCGACCAGACTTCCCGCAACCTCGCTGAGGCCCGCCAGCGTGCGGCCCAGCTGCGTCACTTCGCGCCACTGCCGGGTGTCCGTGCCCGCGTGGGGCACCATCCCGGAGTGGTACTGCTCGACGCCGGACGCCGACGCGCGCCACTGGAAGAAGAGCGCTCCGTCCGAGCCGTGCGCGATGTGCTGGAGGCTGTGGCGGGTCATCTCGCCCGGCGCCTTCGGCGGGTTGCGCGGCTGCCAGTTCACCGCACTCGCCGAGTGCTCCATCAGCAGCCAGGGGCGCCCTCGATCAAGCCCGCGCGCCCGCGAAGCGACGAACGCCAATTCGCGCTCGCGCCGAGGGTCGGCCATGGCGGTGTAGTGATCGATCGCGACGATGTCGAGGTCGTCCACCCAGCCGGCGTAGTCCGCCACGCTGCCGCCGACTCCCAGCATGAGATTGGTGGTGATAGGCGTCGAGACGCCCACCCGCCGGAGCGCGTCGCGCTCGCGCCGGTACTGGTCCAGGAGGGCGTCCGAGCTGAAGCGGTCGAACGCGAGCAGCAGCGRGGGGTTCTGCCCCGACTCGCTGGCGAGCGGCGCGATCACATCGTCGAAGCTGCGGTACCGCAGTCCCCACACGGCGGTGCCCCACGCGCGGTTGAGCTCATCGATCGTGCCGTAGYGCTCGCGCGTCCACTCGCGGAACGCCTTGGACGACTCGTCGCAGTAGCACTGGCGGTTTCCGCCGCCGAGCTCATTGCCGACGTGCCACATCCGCACGGCCGGATGGGCGCCGTAGCGCTCGCCGAGGCGCTCGGCGATCCGCGTGGAGTAGCGGTGCCAGACCGGCTGGCTCGCACACCAGCCGAGCCGACCGCCCTGGTGGAAGCGGACGCCCCGTCGGTCGACGGGAATGATCTCGGGGTGCGCGCGGTGCAGCCACGTGGGCGGCGCCGCCGTCGGGGTGGCCAGGTCGATGCCGATCCCGGCGTCGGCGAGCAGCCCGACGATTCGGTCGAACCAGCCCCAGTCCCACTGGTCGTCGTCGATCTCGACGAACGCCCACGAGAACACGCCGAGCGTCACGATGTTGACGCCGGCTTCCTGCATGAGCGCGACATCCTCCTGCCACACGCTCTCCGGCCACTGCTCCGGGTTGTAGTCGCCGCCGAAGAGCAGACGAGTCGTCTGCAGATTCGTCGCCATCACGCTCTCGCGCTGTGCACGCCGGCGGAGAGCGGATGCCCCGGCGGGAGATCTGCGAGTGCCACAGCCCCGTCGATGCCTTCGCCCTGGGGCGCGACGAGCGTCATGACGGCGCCGTGCGCGCCGCCGAGCAGCGCGGCCGAGAACGCGCTCTGGAGCAGCCGCGAGCGGAAGACGCCGCCGATCGCGCACACCACGAGGTGATCGTCGGGAAGTGCCACCCTGCCGATCGCGGTCGACACACTGAGCGCGAGCTGCTGCCCCGCCGCCTCGGTGATGGTCAACGCGACTGGGTCGCCATCTTCCGCCAGCCGCGCGACGTCGGCGGCGAGAGACGCGACCACCCGTACCCGATCGTCGGTGGCCTGCAGTGCGATGTAGGCCTGATCCAGCTGTGGCCAGCGTTCGCGCACGACGTCGACGAGCGCGGTGTCCGGTCCCCGGCCGTCGTAGCCGCGCATGACCGCGTCGAGCGCTTCGCGACCGATCCAGTACCCGCTGCCGGCGTCGCCCATGATGTGGCCCCAGCCGTCGACGCGGGCGATGGCGTCGCGTCCGACGGCGAGGGTGACCACGCCGGTTCCGGCGGCGACGACGG
>NZ_JBFUFC010000133.1:0-10433 GCF_056403635.1 Microbacterium sp. P2_F9
GAACTGGAAGGTGGCCTTCAGGTCGGGCTGCTCGAACACGGCGAACACGCGGCGCGAGTCGGGCACCTCGAACTGCGAGTAGAGGTACACCTCCCCATCGACGGGGTCGACGAAGCGGTGCAGACCCTCACCGGTGTTCGTGTAGAGGGCGTCGGCGTCGACGATCAGCTCGTTCTCGGCGGCCAGACCGGTCAGCGCGATGCGCGAGTCTGCGAACGCCGACGCATCGATGTCGTTGCCGTTCAGCGTGATCGAGCGGACGTCGCGGGCGATGAGGTCGATGAAGGTGTCGGCACCTTCGGTCGCGGTGAAGCGGACGACGGATCGTGATCCGAAGACTTCGGGGCCCCTGGTGAGGTCGAGCGCGACCTCGTAGGACTGGGTGTCGACGATCGCCCGGCGCTGCTGCGCTTCGACGCGGGTCAGGTTCTCTCCAGGCACTGCGTTGCTCCCGTGTGGGTGAGGGGTAATTGCCGCGGACAGGCGCTGCTGGCGCCGACGACAACCCTTCCAGCCTACGTGCTCGCCGCCGCATCCTCTCGTCTCACATGACTGCGAGCATGTTCGACCGCGGCGTCGAGATCCGTGAAGAGGTGCTTGTGATGCCGCAGCGCGTCGAGCACTCCGACGGTCCGGAAGAGCTCCTCGTGACCCGGCTGCACTCCCTTGATCAGGACGGTCACGCCGCGCCGCTCGAGCGTGCTGACGATCTCACTGAGGATGCGGGCGCCGGTGGCGTCGACGAGCTCGAGCTGCGACATCCGCAGGATCACCACCGAGACCCCCTGCACTCCGGTCACGGTCTCGAAGACGCGGTCGGCGGCGGCGAAGAACAGCGGACCATCGAAGCGGATGATCGCGATCCGCTCGTCGCCTGGGAGGGTCGCTCCGGCCAGCGCCTCACGACGCACGCCGGTGGCGCGTGACAGGTTGCGCAGCGCGAAGACGCCGGCGCACACCACACCGATCGCGACAGCGACGATCAGGTCGAACGACACGGTGATCACGGCCGTCAGGATGAACGCGACGGCGTCGGAGCGCGTCGACCGGAGCACCGAGCGCATTGTGGCGACGTGCACCATCCGCACGGCCGTGACCATGAGCACCCCGGCCAGCGCGGCGAGCGGAATTCTTCCAACCGGCCCCGCGGCGGCGAGCACGACGAGCAGCAGGACCGCCGAGTGGAAGAGCGCGGCGATCCGGGTGCGCCCACCTGACCGCACGTTGACGGCCGTGCGCGCGATCGCTCCCGTGGCCGGCATTCCGCCGAACAGGCCCGACCCGATCGACGCGAGACCTTGACCGACGAGTTCGCGGTCGGGATCGTACGGACCGGTGTCGGCGAGGGACGCGGCGACCCGTGCCGACAGCAGCGACTCGATGGCCGCAAGGGCCGCGACGGTGAGGGCCGGGGCGACGAGCGCTCCGAGGGTCGCGATGTCGATGCCGGGCAGTCGTGGCGCCGGGATCGTCGACGGAAGCACGCCGATGACGGCGAGTGGCGCCGATACCACCGATGCCAGCACGGTGACGATCACGATGCCGATGAGTGACCCAGGCAGAGCCGGGTGCAGCCGTGGCGCGAGCAGCATGCAGCCGGCGACGATCGCGACGGCGGCGACCGCCCAGGGAAGGTACGCCCAGTCGGCGCCCGCCAGCGATTGCACCGCTGCGACGACGGCGTTCGAACTGTGCTCGCCGGCGACGGGCACGGTGGGCGAGGTGAGCAGCGGCACCTGCTGCAGGAAGATGATGATCGCAATGCCGAGGGTGAAGCCCTCGATCACCGGCCAGGGGATGAAGGAGACGGCGCGGCCCAGCTTGAGCAGTCCCGCGACCAGCACGAGGACCCCGGCGATGATGCTCACGATGACGACGGCACCCGCGCCGTGCGCGGCGACGATGGGCACCAGCACCACGACCATGGCACCGGTCGGCCCGGACACCTGGACGTTGGACCCCCCGAAGACGGCCGCGATGACCCCCGCGACGATCGCGGTGACGAGACCCATCTCGGCCGTGAGGCCGGAGCTCACGCCGAAGCCGAGGGCGAGTGGAAGCGCGACGATCCCCACGGTGAGCCCGGCGAGGAGATCCCGCGGCCAGCTGCGGCGCGCGGGTGCGTAGTCGGACCACGACGGGAGCAGCGCGCGCACGTAGCGCCAGCCGCGGGCCGGGAGGTCGGGCGCGGCTCCGACCGCGTTCACGTCGCGGTTCCGGCGATCGGCGGGAGCGCGCGGGCGTCCGCGAGCAGATCGCGGTCCGCCTCGAGCACCGTCACCAGCAGCGCGCGCGCGACCGCGAGCAGGTCCGCCACCCGGGGATCGGCCAGCCGATAGTAGACATGGCTCGCCCGGCGCTCGGACTCGACGAGCCGGTGGCGTCGCAGCACCGCAAGGTGCTGGGACAGATGGGATGCCTCGAGGTCCGTCTCGGCCTGCAGGTCGGCGACGCTCACCTCGACCGCGGCCGAGAGCAGTTCGAGGATGCGGATGCGGAACGGGTGCGCGAGCCCCTTGAACAGGTTCGCCTTCACTTCATACAGCGGACGCTGGCGGTCGGTCATTGGCATGATGGAATGATCATATCGCCTAGTCGTCCCCGCTCCGTCGCAGTGTGAGGATGGAGGGGTGAGCGATGACAGCGCGAGTGAAACGACAGCCGGCTTCCAGACGGACGGCTCGGTCCTGTTCGCATCGGATGCCGCGGCATCCGGTGCTCCGCACGTCGAAGTCCCGGTCGCGTACGACGCGATCCTCCTGGCCGGGTTCGGCGGGCCTGAGGGGCAGGAGGACGTCATCCCCTTCCTGCGCAACGTCACGCGCGGCCGAGGCATCCCGGACGAGCGCCTGGAAGAGGTCGCGCACCACTACCGGCACTTCGGGGGAGTGAGCCCGATCAACGCGCAGAACCGCGCGCTGAAGGCCGCGCTCGAGGCCGAACTCGCGCGGCGCGGAATCGACCTGCCGGTGTACTGGGGCAACCGCAACTGGGCGCCGTTCCTCGACGACGCGATCACGGATGCCGCGGCCGCAAGCCACACGCGGCTGCTGGGTCTCGCAACGAGCGCCTACAGCTCGTTCTCCAGCTGCCGGCAGTACCGCGAGGACTTCGCCCGGGCGCTCACGGAGACGGGCCTCGCCGGCACCGTGACGATCGACAAGGTGCGGCAGTTCTTCGACCACCCCGGCTTCGTCCAGCCCTTCGTGGATGGCGTCCGCGATGCCGTCGCGGGGTTCATCGACGACGGTGTGCGCCCGGAGCAGATCCGGGTGCTCTTCTCGACCCACAGCGTTCCCACCGACGACGCGGTGCGCTCCGGCCCTCGAGATGTCGACTTCGGCGATGGCGGCGCCTACGCCGCGCAGCATCGGGCGGTCGCGGCCTACGTGATGAGCGAGGTCGCCAGGGAGCGGCCGGAAGCGAACGGCATCGGGTGGGACCTCGTCTTCCAGTCGCGGTCTGGTCCGCCCACGCAGCCGTGGCTCGAACCCGACATCAACGACGTCATCGCCGAGCTGCCCGCCGCCGCCATCGAGGCGATCGCGATCGTGCCGCTCGGCTTCATGAGCGACCACATGGAGGTGCTCTGGGACCTCGACACCGAGGCGATGGAAGCGGCGGGCGAAGCGGGGATCCGCGCCGTCCGCACCCCGACCCCCGGCATCGATCCCGCCTTCGTGGCCGGGCTCATCGATCTCGTCGAGGAGCGGCTCGCCGGCACGCCGGTCGCCGAACGCCCGCACGTCACCGAGCTCGGCCCTTGGTTCGACGTCTGCCGACCCGGCTGCTGCGAGAACCTGCGCGCCGGGTTCAAGCCGGCTGCCGCCGGTATCGCTCCCTGAGCAATCCTCAATGGGGCTCCGCCCCAAACCCCCGACTTGCTGACGCGCGCCTCTCTAGGATTGAACCCATGCGCATCCATCTGGCCACCGACCACGCAGGGCTGGAGTTCTCGACGCAGCTCCAGCACCACCTCGCCGGAAACGGACACGAGGTGGTCGATCACGGGCCGATCGAGTACGACCCCCTGGACGACTATCCGGCGTTCTGCATCCGGGCTGCCCAGGCGGTCGTGCGGGATCAGGATGCCGGCATCCCCGTGCTCGGGATCGTCTTCGGCGGCTCGGGCAACGGCGAGCAGATCGCGGCGAACAAGGTCGCGGGCATCCGCTCCGCTCTGGTGTGGAGCATCGCGACGGCGGAGCTCGCCCGCGAGCACAACGATGCGAATGTGATCGCCATCGGCGCCCGTCAGCACACGTTCGAGCAGGTGACCGAGTTCATCGACACGTTCATCGCGACGCCCTTCTCCGGTGAGGAGCGGCACGTGCGCCGCATCCGTCAGCTCGCGGCGTTCGAGGCCGACGGCACGCTCGAGCCGGATCCGCGCGCGACCATCGGCACGCCGGAAGTCCTCGCCGCGACCGACAGCTCGTTCGACCCTGAGGCAGGCTGAGCCCTCGATGCCCGAGGGCCATTCCGTCCATCGCATCGCCCGGCAGTTCGACCGCAACTTCACTGGGCGCGTCGTGAGCGCGTCCAGCCCGCAGGGCCGCTTCGCCGAGGGTGCCGCGCTTCTCCAAGGACGAGTTGCGGAGAGCGTGCGCGCGGTGGGCAAGCAGATGTTCCTCGAATTCGAGGACGACCTGTGGCTGCGCGTGCACCTCGGCATGTACGGGGCGTGGGACTTCGCCGGCGAGATCCTCGTCGATCCCACGATCGCGTCGGCCAACGGACGGATGGGGCAGACCAACCAGCGCGGGACGATCCTCACCGACGACGCGGTGCTGGATTCCGCGGGGGAGAACTCGCTCACCTCGATCGGCGCACCGCGCCGGGCACGCGTGCACGTGCGGATGTCGGAGCAGACCACCGGGCTGCCGGAGGCGGACGAGGAGTGGCCGCCGCCGATCGTCGGGCAGGTTCGCCTGCGGCTGCTCACCGACATCACCTGCGCGGACCTGCGTGGACCCACGGCCTGCCAGCTGCAGAGCCCCGATGAAGTCGCCGCGACGATCGCGACGCTCGGCCCCGACCCGCTCGTCGACGACCCGGACGAGGGCGAAGCGCGGTTCGTCGCCGTCGTCGGACGCAAGCCCACGCCGATCGCGCTGCTGCTCATGGACCAGGCGGTCGTGAGCGGGATCGGCAACGTCTACCGCGCCGAACTGCTGTTCCGGGCGCGCCTGAACCCGCACACTCCTGGTCGGGAGGTGCCGACCGAGCTCGTGCGCGCGCTCTGGCGCGATTGGGTGCAGCTGCTGGCGATCGGCGTCGAGACCGGCCAGATGATGACGATGGCCGATCTGTCCGCCGACCAGTGGCGCGCCGCGATGGCCAGTCGCGACGACCGCCACTGGGTGTACCGCCGCGCTGGGCTTCCGTGCCGCGTGTGCGGCACCGCGATCGTGCTCGAGGAGCTCGGCGCCCGCAAGCTCTACTGGTGCCCGCGCTGCCAGGCTTGATGCGCGGCGGGTCAACGACGCGTAGCGGCGTTGAGGCGGCGCGGATCAAGGTTGAGTAGGCCGCGAAGCGCCCGTATCGAAACCGCGATCGAATCTAGGCTGGACGCATGCGCCAGAATCCGAGCTTCGCGATGACGGATGTCGCGGAGCTTCGCCGCCTCATCGACCACAACCCGTGGATGACCCTGGTCAGCCACACCGACGACGGGCTCGTCGCCTCGCACTATGCGGTGCTGCTCGACGAGGAGCGCGACGACCTCACCGTCGTCGGCCACGTCGGCAAGCCCGACGACATGATCCACGGGCTGGGGGAGCGCGAGCTGCTCGTCGTCGTGCAGGGCCCGCACGGGTACATCTCGCCCGGCTGGTACGGCGGGGGATCGAATGTCCCGACCTGGAACTTCGTCTCGGCGCACCTCTCCGGCATCCCGGAGGTGCTCGCGCCCGACGAGAACCTGCGCGTGCTGGAGCGCCTCGTCGCCCGGTTCGAATCGCGCCGCTCTGACCCCCGCCTGATGTGGGAGCCGCCCAACGACCCCGCCTACATCGAGCGGCTCGAGCGGGGGACGGTTGGATTCCGGCTCACTCCGACCAAGGTGGTCGCCAAGCGCAAGCTGAGCCAGAATCGCCCGACCGAGGTCGTCGACACGATCATCACCGAGCTGAGTGGCGACGGCCCCTTCGCGAATCCCGCGCTCGCCGCCGAGATGCGCCGCGCCCACACGGCGATGGGCCGCGCGCTGTGACTGCCGTGGGCGACACGGTCGGCACGATCACGTCGGCCCGGCTGGTCGGTCCCGGCGACGAGATGCTGCCCGACGACGGACCCTTCGATGTGTTCCTCGAGAATGGCCGGATCGCCGACATCGCTCCCGCCGGCGCGCTGGCACCGCGGGGCGTCGTGCTCGACGCCGATGGGGCCTGGCTGATCCCCGGCCAGTGGGATCACCACGTGCACGTCATGCAGTGGGCGCTCGTCGCCCAGCGCGCCCCGCTCGGGCACGCCACCTCCGCCGCGCACGCGGCATCCCTCATGGGTGCGACGCCGATCCTCGACGACCGTCGAGTCGGCACCGGGTTCCGCGACGCCTTCTGGGGAGACGAGCCGACGCTCGCGCTGCTCGACGCCGCCACCGGCGACACACCGACCTACCTCATCAACGCCGATGTGCACAGCGTCTGGCTGAACAGCGCGGCGCTGCGGCGCGAGGGGTTCGAGCCGGATGAGTCCGGCATCCTCCGCGAAGCACCCGCCTTCGAGATCTCGCGCCGGCTCAACCAGGTCGACCCGCACACCGGTGACCGACTCGTCGCAGCGATGGCGACGGATGCCGCAGCGCGCGGCGTCGTGGGGCTCGTTGACTTCGACATGGCGTGGAACCACGGCGCCTGGGCCCGGCGGATCGACGAGGGCTTCGACACGCTCCGCGTCGAGTTCGGGATCTACCCCGAACATCTCGACCGTGCGATCGCCGAGGGGCTGCGCACCGGCGACGGAGTTGCAGGCGCGGTATCCGATCTCGCCCGTGTCGGTTCGCTCAAGGTCATCACCGACGGATCCCTCGGGACGCGCACGGCCGCGTGCTCGCACGCGTACCCGGGCGACCCCCTCAATCACGGTCTGCTCACCGTCGACCCGGCGACGCTCGTCGAGCTGATGACGGCCGCCACCGGCGCGGGCCTGTCGTGCGCGATCCATGCGATCGGGGATGTCGCGAACTCGTACGCCCTGGACGCCTTCGCCGTCACCGGCGCGAGGGGCACGATCGAGCACGCGCAGCTCGTCGCGCACGCCGACATCCCGCGCTTCGGCCGGCTCGGTGTCGCGGCGAGCGTGCAGCCCGAGCACGCGCTCGATGACCGAGACCTGACCGACACGATCTGGGCCGAGCAGACCGCGCTCGCATACCCCCTGGGTGCGCTGGCCCGCAGCGGAGCGAACCTGCTGCTGGGTTCGGACGCCCCGGTCTCGCCCCTGGACCCGTGGGCGGCCCTCGCGGGGGCGGTGTTCCGCACGCGGGACGGGCGCGAGCCGTGGCACGCGGACGAGGCGCTGGACTTCCGCGCCGCCCTCGGCGCATCGACCCGCGGCGGTTCAGCGGCGCCCAGCCGGCTCGAGCCCGGGGCACGTGCCGACCTGGTGCTCTGCGACCGCGACCCGGCTGCCGCGACCGAGCCCGAACTTCGTTCGATGCCGGTGCGGGCGACGCTGCTCGAAGGCCGCCTCACCCACCTCGGCTGACCCCGATACGGAAGAGCCCCCGACGCTATGCGCCGGGGGCTCTGTCGGTCCGAGATCCGATCGGGCCTAGGCCGCGACGTGCGCGAAGAGGAACCAGCGGTCCTTCTCGAGCACCTCTTTGATGCCGATCGCGACGTCCTGGCTCGACAGGTCCACCTCGTCGAGGCCGTCGATGGCCGCCTGCACGTCGGCGATCACGACGTCCATGTCGGCGATGACGGCGCGCACGACGTCTTCCCACTGGGCGAAGCCGGCGGGCACCTGCGTGTTGGTCGTCTTGTCGGCGACCGTGTTCAGCCGCGCGTCGACGGGGAGCCCGAGCGCGACGATCCGCTCGGCAGCTTCGTCTGCGCCGGCCTGAGCGTGCGCGACGATCGAGTCGAGCAGCTCGTGGATCGCGATGAAGTTCGCGCCGCGCACGTTCCAGTGCGCCTGCTTGCCGTTCACGGCGAGGGCCTGCAGCCCGAGCGTGACGGGGGTGAGGAACTGTGCAGTGCCTGCCGCCGCTTCGGGGTCGGTTGAGGTCGCGGGGGTGGTCTGGGTCTTGGTCATGTCATTGCCTCCGTGTCGACGGATTCCGTCCGATGGATGCAACGCTACTCAGCGCGCTCCATTCCGCAAGCAAGCGAAGGCTGGGCTCACTTCGTGCGTCATCGTAGGGTCAGAGCATGACCGTCGCCCACGATGCCTCCGTTCTGTCCCTGCCGGGGCGCACCCCCGAACTCGACGCGACCGCGTTCGTGGCGAGCGGGGCTCGCCTGGTCGGTTCGGTGCGCCTGGCCGCCGGTGCGAGCGTCTGGTACAACGCGGTGCTGCGCGCCGACAGCGATGCGATCACCGTGGGTGAACGCAGCAACCTCCAGGACAACGTGTCGGTGCACGTGGATACCGGCCATCCGGTCGTCATCGGCGCCGATGTCTCGGTCGGCCACAACGCCGTCGTCCACGGCTGCACGATCGGCGACGGATCGCTGATCGGCATGGGCAGCGTCATCCTCTCCGGAGCGGTGATCGGGGACGGATGCCTCGTCGCCGGCGGCGCCGTGGTGCTCGAGGGGACCGTCATCCCGTCCGGCTCGCTGGTCGCGGGCGTGCCGGCCAAGGTCCGGCGCGAGCTGACTGCCGACGAGCAGGCCGGTCTGATCCACAACGCGGAGATCTACCTCGGCCACTCGCGTACACACGCGGAGGCGACTCCACTCGCCGCGGAGGTCGACTGACATGCGGATCGACGCGCTCGCTCCGGGCGAGATCTTCGTGTTCGGCTCGAACGGGTCCGGTGCGCATGGCGGGGGAGCGGCACGCTTCGCATACGACCGCTTCGGGGCGGTGTGGGGGCAGGCCGAAGGTCTGCAGGGACAGTCGTACGGGATCGACACGATGTCCGGCCTGGCCGTCTTCGAAGAGCAGGCGGCACGATTCCTCGAGTTCTCCCGGCAGCATCCCGAACTCCGGTTCCTCGTCACCGAGGTCGGCTGCGGCATCGCGGGGTACACCCCCGATCAGGTGGCGGGCTTCTTCCACGGCGCGCCGGACAACGTGGTGCTTCCGGAATCCTTCGCGGAGATTCTCGGCGGGTGACGCGCTCGTCTCAGTTCGAGAAGCTCAGCATCCACGAGTAGATGTCGTCGCCGAAGGCCCCGCTATAGGCCTCATCCCACCCTTCGTGGTAGAGACCCTCGTAGATCGTGAGCTTCGCTCGGTCGGTGGTCACCCCGGGACAGGCGCTCAGCGCATTGATCGGCTCGATGCTCCCGAGGGGGTTCACGACGTCATCGAGTTCACCGGCAAGGGCCCACACCGGCACTGCGTCGAGCGCGCAGCCACTCGTCGCCCACGCGGGGCGTCCCTCTCCGGCGTACGGGACCGCAGCTGCCACCTGCTCGTCGCCGTACTTCGCCAGGTACTCCCATACCCCGAACGCGCCGCACGACAGCCCGGTGACATAGACGCGGGTCGGATCGACGTTGTAGTGCGCGACGGCGTAGCCGATGAAGTCGTGGAGTTCATCAGGTGTCGTGCATCCCGATCCCGCCGGATGTCCGAGCGTGTGCTGGAGGATCAGATTGCACGAGCCCGGCCACGGCTCCGCGTCACACGCGCTGCCGTCGATGAAGGGCTCCTGCTGAACGTGCTGGGTCGAGAGCACGACGAACGGGCGATCGAGCGGCCAGCCGCCGACGTCGATGAATCGGGGGATGCCGGTGAACAGCAGGTTGCCGAGAGCCTCGGCCGAACCGTCGCCGTTCTCGCCGTAGCCGTTCGCCACCACGAGGAGCGGGCTCCCGCCTGCGGCGTACGACGGCGGAAGGTACTCGTAGTAGCCCATCCCCGCGCCGGTGGTGCCGAGCGGACGGGCGATCTGGTGCTCGGCCGAGGTGTTCCCGACGTAGGGCGCCACGATCTTGCACAGGTCGGTGTCGAATCCGGGGTGGGGACCGTTCACCTTCACACCCAGGAATTCCTCGGCACCGGTCGCGGCGTCGTGCGTGAAGCTGAAACTGACCAGGCCGCTGTCGCGGGCGATCACGGCGCCGTTTGCGGTGACGATCTGCGGTTGCCCCGACCTCTGCGCGGTGACCTCGTAGAGGGTTCCGCCGAGCGACTTGACTTTCCACTCCTTCGAGACGCCATTGCCGGACAGGCCGAAGGAAGCCTCGGCGGAGTTCGTCCAGGTCTCACTGAACGCGAAGGTCTCGATGCGCAGCGGATCCCCGTCATAC
>NZ_JBFUFC010000134.1:0-10432 GCF_056403635.1 Microbacterium sp. P2_F9
GTCAGGGTGAGCTTTGCGCCCGCCCCGTGGATGCGCTTCTTCAGCGGCGGCAGTCCGACCTCGTCCGGCGCGGCGCCGCGCGCGATCTTCACGAGAGGCTCCATCAGGGTGAGGCCCTCGAATGCGTCGCGCGCGTAGCGCACCTCGCCGTCGAACTGCCCGGCCAGGTCGTCCTCGACGTACGCACGGGTGAGCGCGGCACCGCCGAGGATCACCGGCCAGCGCTTGGCAAGGCCGCGCGACTGCAGCTCCTGCAGGTTCTCCTTCATCACGACCGTGGACTTCACGAGCAGGCCCGACATGCCGATCACATCCGCGTTGTGCTCCTCGGCGGCGGCGATGATGTCGGCGATCGGCTGCTTGATGCCGAGGTTCACCACGTCGTAGCCGTTGTTCGTGAGGATGATGTCGACGAGGTTCTTGCCGATGTCGTGCACGTCGCCTCGTACGGTCGCGAGGATGATCTTCCCCTTGCCCGAGGCATCCGATTTCTCCATGTTCGGCTCGAGCAGCGCGACGGCGGTCTTCATCGTCTCGGCGGACTGGAGCACGAACGGCAGCTGCATCTCGCCCGACCCGAATCGCTCGCCGACGATCTTCATGCCTTCGAGCAGGTGGTCGTTGATGATCGAGAGCGCGCTGAGGCCGCCGGCGCGCGCGAGGTCGAGGTCAGCCTCGAGTCCCTTGGACGCGCCGTCGATGATGCGTCGCTCGAGGCGCTCGCCGACCGGCAGCGCGGCGAGCTCGGCCGCGCGCTGATCGCGGACGGCCGCGGTGTCGACACCGGCGAACAGGTCGAGCATGCGGGCGAGCGGATCGTAGGTCGTGTTCCCCTCGGCATCGAACTCGCGCCGGTCCCACACCAGGTCGAGCGCGACCTGRCGCTGCTCCTCCGAGATCGAAGCGAGCGGCACGATCTTGGACGCGTCGATGATGCCCGAGTCGAGGCCGGCCTCGACTGCCTCATGCAGGAACACCGAGTTCAGCACGCTTCGTGCAGGAGGGTTCAAGCCGAACGAGACGTTCGAGACGCCGAGGGTCGTGTGGATGCCTGGGTACTTCTGGTTGAGGCGGCGGATCGCGTCGATCGTCTCGATCGCGTCGCGCCGCGTCTCCTCCTGGCCTGTGGCGATCGGGAAGGTGAGGCAGTCGACGACGATGTCCTCGACCTTCATGCCCCACTCATCGACGAGGGTGTCGACCAGGCGCGATGCGATGCGGATCTTGTCGTCGCCGGTGCGCGCCTGCCCCTGCTCGTCGATCGTGAGCGCGATCACGGCCGTGCCGTGCTCCTTGACGAGCGGCATGATGCGTCCGAACCGGCTGGTCGCGGCATCCCCGTCTTCGAAATTGACGGAGTTGATGACGGGTCGTCCGCCGATGAGCTCGAGCCCGGCACGGATGACGGCGGGCTCGGTCGAGTCGATCACCAGGGGCAGCGTCGACGCGCTGGCGAAGCGCGACACGACTTCGCGCATGTCCGCGACGCCATCGCGACCGACGTAGTCGACGCACACGTCGAGGAGGTGCGCGCCGACGCGGATCTGGTGGCGCGCGATCTCGACGCACTCGTCCCAGTTCTCGGCGAGCATCGCCTCGCGGAACGCCTTCGACCCGTTCGCGTTCGTGCGCTCCCCGATCGCGAGATAGGACGCGTCCTGCTCGAACGGCACGTGCTGATACAGACTGGCGACGCCCGCCTCGACCTCGACGACGCGGTCGGCACGCCTCGTCTCGCCCGCGGCCTCGGCCGACACTCGCAGCGGGCGCAGCCGGTCGACGACAGCGGCCAGGTGCTCGGGGGTCGTGCCGCAGCATCCGCCGATCAGCCCCAGCCCGAATTCGCGGACGAACTGCTCATGTGCGGTCGCGAGCTCGGTCGGGCTCAGCGGGTAGTGCGCTCCGTCGGCAGTGAGCACGGGAAGGCCCGCGTTCGGCATGCAGGCCACCGGCACTGTCGAGTGCTTGGAGAGATGGCGCAGGTGCTCGCTCATCTCCGTGGGGCCGGTCGCGCAGTTGAGCCCGATCGCGTCGACGCCGAGCGGTTCGAGCGCGGTCAGCGCAGCGCCGATCTCGCTCCCCATGAGCATGGTGCCGGTCGTCTCGACGGTCACCTCGACGAAGATCGGCAGACGGATGCCGCGGCTCACGATCGCCTGCTTGCAGCCGTTGACGGCCGCCTTGGTCTGGAGCAGATCCTGCGACGTCTCGATGAGGAACGCGTCGGCGCCGCCGTCGATGAGACCCTCGGCCTGCTCCGCGAACGTCTGCTTGAGGTGCTCGTAGGTGGTGTGCCCGAGGCTGGGGAGTTTCGTGCCCGGACCCATCGAACCCAGGACCCACCGCATCCGTCCGTCGCCGGCTTCTGCAGTATCGACCCGTTCGCGCGCGATCCGGGCGCCCGCTTCAGCGAGCTCGGCGATGCGATCGTCGATGCCGTAGTCGCCGAGGTTCGACCAGTTCGCGCCGAACGTATTCGACTCGACGGCATCGATGCCGACCGCGAGGTACTCGTCGTGGATCGCGCCGATCATGTCGGGGCGGCTGATGTTGAGGATCTCATTGCAACCCTCGAGCTGCTGGTAGTCCTCGAGCGTCGGGTCGTGACGCTGGAGCATCGTGCCCATCGCGCCATCGGCGATCACGACGCGCGTGCGCACCGCGTCGAGCAGCGCCTGGGAGCGCTCGGGGCGGGGAACGCCGTCGATGTCGAGGGCGAATCGGGGCTGAGGGGTATCGCCGGTCACCAGCGCGAGTCTAATCGGGCGAGCGCGTGACGGCGCCGTGGTTACGGAGGCGCCGCCGGATGCCTGTCGTACCAGCACCCGCTGTGCGATGATCGCGCCATGGCAACGGATCCTTCTCCCCGACCGAGCTGGCGGGCGCGCCTGCGGCGTGTGTTCTTCGGCAAGCCGCTCACGCACGAGCAGATGACGGGGATGGGGTCAGCCGATGCGGCCTCGCGAGGTGTGGACCCGGTGGCACTCGCCGCCCAGACCGCGCATCACAACGCGCGCTTCCAAAGCCCCAGCATGTAACGCCCGGTCAGGACCCGTTCTTGGCGTCGCGCCAGCGCAGCCAGGAGCGCACGAGGTCGTAGTCGTAGTCGGGGCCCGGAAACGCGAGGGTGAAGATGCGCGTGCCGGCGTCGTACAGCGCATCGGCGACGTCTTCGCCACGGCGATGAAGCTCGTTCGAGATGACGAGCGTCGCGGTGTCGCGCTCCTCTTTCTCCGCCCACTGCTCGATCACGCTGAGCTTGTGCGCCACTTCCTCAGCGGGCACGAAGCTGTGCCAGATGTCGGCGTGCCGCGCGACCAGCCGGAGCGTCTTCTGCTCGCCCTTGCCGCCGATCATGATCGGGATGCGGCGGGTGGGCGGCGGGTTGAGCTTGTCCCACCGGGTCGTGATGCGCTCGAGGCCATCGGCGAGGTCGTTCAGGCGCGATCCCGGGGTGCCGAACTCGTACCCGTACTCGTCGTAATCGCGCTCGAACCAGCCGGCGCCGACGCCGAACAGGAATCGCCCGACGCCGTCACGCGCACTGATGTGGTCGAGGGTGCGGGCCATGTCGGCCTGCAGGTCGGCATTGCGATAGCTGTTGCAGTGGACGAGGCATCCGAATTCCACACGCTCCGTCTGCTCGGCCCACGCGCCGAGCATCGTCCACGCCTCGTAGTGCAGTCCGTCGGGATCGCCGGAGAGCGGGAAGAAGTGGTCCCAGTTGAAGAGAATGTCGACGCCGAGGTCTTCCAGCTGCAGCACCGCGTCGCGCAGCTGCGGGTAGGTGACGTGCTGGGGCTGCAGCTGCACGCCGAGGCGCACGGGAGTGTCGAGGAGCATGGGGCCAGCCTWTGGCGCCGGACGCAGCTCGGGCCCCGGACGTTTCGTCCGGGGCCCGAGGCCGTCAGCGGGCGCGACGCGCCTTCAGGAAGACGTCGATGATGCCCCAGATGGTGAACCCGACGATGCAGAACCCCGTGATGACAGCGATGATCGAGGCAACCTCGGCGGCATCGGAGGCGTCGGGGATGACCGCGGGGAAGAACGCCGGATTCAGCAGCCGGCCGTTCACGAGCAGGATCATCGCGGGGACGGCGATCGCCAGATCGAGGAGCGTCTTGGTCACGGCGAGGGGAATGGTCCAGCGGCCGACGAGGTACACGATCACGCCGAGGCCCGCCTCCACCGCCATGACGATCAGCAGCACCGCGATCCACCACGGCCACAGTCCGGGGTTGAGGACCGGAGGGAGATCGTCGATCCAGGCGAAGCCGAAGCCGATCGTCTGGTCCCAGACGAGAGCGGCGGCGCCGATCGCGAGGAACACGATGTTGGCGATCATGTCGACGAACCCCGCGCCCTGAGCGCGCGGCTCCGGCAGGTGGTCCACCGTCCAGACCGTCAGGGGCTTCGCGCCCGCGGACCCGCTGCGCTCGACCACGGCGAACACCAGCGTCGTCCAGAAGAACAGGTGCACGGTCGTGGTGAGCAGCACGACCCAGACCGTGCCGACGATCTCGCCGAACGGCTTGCCGGCGAGTGTGAGGCCGAGGGCGACGCCGAACGCTGCGAAGGGCAGGACGATCCACAGCAGAAGCTTCAGCAGCCGCCACCAGTCGAGATAGTACCGAGGCCCGATCAGGTGCAGCGGCCGGTCGGTGTAGCCCGCCGCCAGCTTGTCGGGGTCGCCGAGGTCGGTGAGYACGGCTCGCTCGGCCGCCTCCGGTGCATCGCCGCCTTCCACGCGGGCGTCGATCTGGTCGCCGATCGACGCGCGGAGCTCGGCCGACAGGTCGGGGCGCTGCTTCTCGGGGACGGTGCGCATCGCAGCGTCGACATAGCGGTCGGTGAGTGTCGAGGTCATGTCAGTCCTCCTGTCCAAGTGCGTCGATCGCACCCGCGATCGCGCGGAATTCATCGGTGAGTGCTGCGGCCAGGCGCGCGCCTGCCGTGCTGGTGCGGTAGAACTTGCGAGGCCGCGCCTCGTCGGTGTTCCACTCGCTCGTAAGGTGCCCCTGCTTCTCGAGTCGACGCAGCAGCGGGTAGAGGGTGTTGGCATCCGTGTCGAACCCGCGCGCGCCGAGCTGTTCGAGCAGCCCGTAGCCGTAGCCGGGCTGCTCGAGCAGCCGCAGGCACGCGAGCACGACGGTGCCGCGACGCAGCTCCTGGAGGTGCGTGTCGAGTGCTTCCGTCTCGCTCATGTCTCACACTGTACTGTGTATCACACACTATAGTCAATGACACATTGATGTTCTTGAGCGCGTTGCGCTCTTGCCCATCGATCGCCGCCGTGCAAGCCCCTGCCCGGCACGACCCGCCTCGGCGAGACTCGGGCGATGGTCTTCATCGGGTACCACGCCTCGCACGAGCAGCTCCCCCCGAGCGTCCTCCTCGATTCCGTCCGTCGCGCCGAAGCTGCCGGATTCGACGGCGCGATGTGCTCCGACCACTTCGCGCCGTGGGGAATCCGGCAGGGCGAGTCAGGATTCGCCTGGAGCTGGCTGGGTGCGGCGCTGGCCACGACATCCTTCTCGCTCGGCGTGGTGAACGCCCCCGGTCAGCGCTATCACCCGGCGATCGTCGCACAGGCGATCGCGACCCTCGGCGAGATGTTCCCCGGCCGATTCTGGGCGGCGCTGGGCAGCGGCGAGGCGATGAACGAGCACATCACCGGCGACCCCTGGCCGGCCAAGGACGACCGCGACCAGCGCCTGGCCGAGAGCGTCGACGTCATCCGCCGGCTCCTCGCCGGCGAGACCGTGACGCACGACGGTCTGGTCCGCGTCCACGACGCCAAGGTGTGGAGCCGCCCGGCGACACCCCCGCCGCTCTTCGGCGCCGCGGTCGGCGCCGAGACCGCGGCCTGGGTCGCCGCCTGGGCGGACGGACTCGCCACGGTCGCCCAGCCGCCCGCCGCTCTGGAACGGGTCGTCGCCGCCTATCGTGAGCACGGTGGACGCGGACCCGCGGTCCTGCAGCTGCATCTCTCGCTGGAGCGGACGGATGCCGAGGCCCTCGCCGTCGCGAAGGATCAATGGCGCAACGGCCTCGTGCCGCCGCATCAGGCCTGGGACATCGCCCGGCCCGAGGCCTTCGATGCGGCCGCCGGCGAGCCGACCGATGCCGAGATGCGCGACGCGGTGCTCGTCGCCCAGGACGCCGGCGAACTGGCCGAACGGATCGCAGAGCTCGTGCGATGCGGCTTCGGCCGCGTCTACCTGCATCACGTCGGCAAGGACCAGGAGGAGTTCCTGCGGCGCTGCGAGGATGAGCTCATCCCCCGGCTGAGGGAGGCCCTGTGAAGATCACCGACACGAGCGACCTCTGGTGGAAGACCGCGGTCGTCTACTGCCTCGACGTCGAGACCTTCTTCGACAGCGACGGCGACGGGGTGGGCGACCTCTCCGGGCTCGCGCAGCGGATCGACTACCTCGCCGACCTCGGGGTGACGTGCCTGTGGCTGATGCCGTTCTACCCGAGTCCAGACCGTGACGACGGCTACGACATCACCGACTTCTACGGGGTCGATCCGCGACTTGGCACGCATGGCGATCTCGTCGAACTGCTCCGCACCGCCAGCGATCGAGGCATCCGCGTCATCGTCGACCTCGTGGTCAACCACACCTCCGACAGGCACCCGTGGTTCGTCAATGCGCGGCGCGGCCGGAACGCGAAGTTCCGGGACTTCTACGTGTGGGTCGACAAGCCCCCCAAGAAGCAGGCGCAGACCGTGTTCCCTGGCGAGGAGTCGAGCGTGTGGGAGCTCGACAAGACCAGCGGGCAGTACTACCTGCACAGCTTCTACCGCTACCAGCCCGATCTGAACATCGCCAACCCGCACGTGCGCGACGAGATCGCCAAGGTGATCGGCTTCTGGCTCGAACTCGGCGTCTCGGGGTTCCGGGTTGACGCCGTGCCCTTCCTCATCGAGGCGCCGCCGGGCGTGGACATCGGCGACCCCCACGAGTATCTGCGCGATCTGCGCCGCTTCCTCRCGCGTCGCCGTGGCGATGCGGTTCTCCTGGGAKAGGTCAACCTGCCCTACGCCCATCAGGTGGAGTACTTCGGGGTGCACGGCGCCCAGGAGCTGACTCTGCAGTTCGACTTCAACTCGATGCAGGCGCTCTACCTCTCGCTGGCGCGATCGGATCCCGCGCCACTCATCCGCGCGCTCGAGGCCAGACCCGAGATCGCGCCGGAGTCGCAATACGCCAACTTCGTGCGCAATCACGATGAGCTGACCCTCGACAAGCTCACCGAGGCAGAGCGCAAGGAGGTTTTCGAGGCGTTCGCGCCGGACGAGCGGCAGCGCGTCTATGGACGCGGCATCACCCGTCGGATCCCGCCGATGCTCGGGGGCGATCCTCGTCGCATCCGCATGGTCTACAGCCTGCTGTTCACCCTGCCCGGCACCCCCGTGCTCTTCTACGGCGAGGAGATCGGGATGGGCGAGAACATCGAGATCCAGGGACGCCAGTCGGTGCGGACGCCCATGCAGTGGACCCGCGGCAAGAACGGCGGGTTCTCGTCCGCGCCGCCCGCACGGCTCGTCGCGTCGCCCCCTGCCGACGGCTACGCGCCGCAGCACGTCAACGTCGACGACCAGCTCGGCGACGACGACTCTCTGCTGCAGTTCGTCCAGCGGCTTGCGTCGCGCTACCGCTCCTCCGCCGAGCTCGGCTGGGGCCGGTTCGAGGTGCTCGAGCAGGATCAGCCCGCCGTCCTCGCGCACTCGCTCGCCGCCGACGTGGGGCGCTTCATCGCCCTGCACAACTTCGCGGACGTGCCGGTCACGACGACCATCACGCTGAGCGACGATCCGGATGCCGTGTCCCTGTCGGATCTGCTCGGCCCCGACCGGACCGCACTCGACGACCGCAAGAGCGTCGTGATCGAGCTGCCGCCCTATGGATACCGTTGGCTCCGCGTCGTGCGGCCCGGGGACGGGCGACTCTCCTGACCGCGGCGGGTGACACGCGACGAGCGACACCGCTGCCGAGGGGCATGATGGATCCGTGAGCACTGACGCCGCGGCATCCCTCCCCTCCCTCGACGACCTCCTCGGCACCGCGCGGGTGGTCGCGCTCCCGCTCGCGACGAGGTTCCGGGGAGTCGAGAACCGCGAGGCGGTGCTGTTCGAAGGCCCGGAAGGCTGGACGGAGTTCTCCCCCTTTCTCGAGTACGGCGACCGCGAAGCCGCGACCTGGCTGGCTGCGGCGATCGACTTCGGATGGATGCCGCAGCCTGCGCCGCTGCGCCGCGAGATTCCCGTCAACGCCACGGTGCCCGCAGTGGCCGCGGCATCCGTCCCCGAGGTGCTGGCGCGCTTCGACGGCTGCCGGACTGCGAAGGTGAAGGTCGCGGAGCCGGGGCAGAGCCTCGCCGACGACATCGCGCGCGTGCGCGCCGTGCGGGACGCGATGGGCGCGGAGGGACGGATCCGCGTCGACGCGAACGGCGCCTGGAATCTCGACGAGGCCGAGCACGCGGTGCACGCCCTGGCGGAGTTCGACCTGGAGTACATCGAGCAGCCGTGCGCCACGGTCGAGGAGCTCGCCGAGCTGCGCCGCCGGGTGAAGTATCTCGGCATTCCGATCGCGGCCGACGAGAGCGTGCGCAAGGCCGAGGATCCCCTCGCCGTCGCCCGCGCGGGCGCGGCCGACCTGCTCGTGATCAAGGCCCAGCCGCTGGGCGGGGTGCGCCGCGCGCTCGAGATCGTCGCGCAGGCGGGGCTCCCGGCGGTCGTCTCCAGCGCCCTGGACACGTCGGTCGGACTGGCGATGGGCGCGGCGCTGGCCGCCGCCCTGACCGACCTCGACTACGACTGCGGCCTTGGCACCGCCGCACTGTTCACCGCGGATGTCTCGGCGACCCCGCTCCTGCCGCGCGGCGGAATGCTCCCGGTCGGAAGGGTGACTCCCGACGTGGAGTCACTCGACGCGCGCGCCGCAACGCCGGAGCGGCAGCAGTGGTGGCTCGCCCGCCTCGAGCGGTGCCACGCGCTGCTCAGTGCGCCGGCGGCTCGATGATGAGCTGGGCGACGCGGCCGAGCTCGTCGTTGGTGCGGCGGCACATCTCGGCATAGTCGACACCGGCCATCGCCGCCCGCACCGAGGTGCCCTCCCAGATCGTGATCATGAGCCGAGCGGCTTCGACGGCGGAGACCCGCAGGCGCAGCGCGCGCACCCGGACGATGTCCTCGATGATCTGCGCGACGCTGCCGATCATCTCGGCCTCCTGGGCGAGGTAGGCCGCGGCGAGCTGCGGATCGCGCAGCGCGCGGATGCGGATCTCGCTCATGAGCAGGATGCCGAGCCGATCGTCCGCGGAGATATCGAGCACCTGCTGGATCATCGCCGACGCGTCGGTCGGCGCGGACCCGAGGTCGCCCTCGGTCTCGAGGTCGGCGACCCGCGCGCGGACCGCAGCGACGCGCTCCCCCGCGACCCGGCCGGCCAGTTCGAGGAACAGCTCGTCCTTCGAGTCGAAGTTCGAATAGAACGCGCCGCGTGTGAAACCGGCGCGCTCGCAGATCGCTTCTACGGATGCCGCATCCAGGCCGACCGCGGCGAAGACTTCGGCGGCGGCATCCAGCAGCCGTTGGCGCGTCAGATCGCGCCGGCGAGACGTGACGACATCGGTCACCGTCGCTCCTTTCGCTGGATTCACACCGCACGTTCAGGTTTGCGTTGAGATCCGAATCTACGATACATCTATGTATTGGATACACCGGCGTATCGAGACTGTACTCAACTGACCTTGCCGGACCACCGGCGCATCGCAATCTGTCGACCCGGAGGCTCCCGTGTCCACCATCCTCTATTCGCTCGGGCGTTGGTCGTACCGACACCCGTGGCGTGTGCTGGTCGCCTGGCTTCTGCTGCTCGGCATCGCGGGCGGCAGCGCCGCTCTGTTCATGAAGGGCACCGACAACTCCTTCTCGATCCCCGGCACCGAGTCCCAGGCCGGCATCCAGCAGCTCGGCCGGTCATTCCCGCAGGCGAGCGGCACCAGCGCACAGATCGTGATCGTCACGGCGGACGGCGACAGCGTGCACGACGAGCCGTACGCCTCGGCGATCGAAGACGCGGTCAGCTCTCTCGAAGACCTCGACGGGGTGCTCGCCGTCACCGATCCGTTCAACGAGATGGTGTCGGGACTGGTCTCGGACGACGGCGATGCCGCCATCATCCGCATGCAGTTCGAGGGCCAGGCCACCTCGGTCTCGCCCGAGACCAAAGCCGACCTCAAGGAGGTCGGCACCGACCTCGAGCAGGCGCTGCCCGAGGGCTCGCAGGTCGCCGTCGGCGGCGACCTCTTCTCGAACTCGCTGCCGACCATCTCGCTCATCGAGGCGGCCGGCGTGCTGATCGCCCTGTTCGTGCTCATCGTGACTTTCCGCTCGTTCCGGCTCGCCTGGTTCCCGCTC
>NZ_JBFUFC010000135.1:0-10429 GCF_056403635.1 Microbacterium sp. P2_F9
GAGCGGGTCGAGCGGGTCGGAGCCGAGGCATCCGTCATGGCGTCCGGCATCCTGCGCGCGCTCAGCGACGACGACGTCAGCGACGTGATCGAGCAGCTCGCCCGCGAACATCTCATCGCGCCGGAGTGGGGACCCCCGCTCGGCACCTGGCTCGTTCGCATCATCGACGCGCGCGCGCATCACTCCGCCGTCGATCTCGCCGCCGACAGCATCGCGAACTGGCTCGCCGCCAATCACGCCGCGTTCATCGGGCTCGTGTCGCGTCGGCTCCCGCAGTGGGTGCCGTCGATCGCCCACCGGCTGGTCGACGACACCGCCTACAACGAGGCGGTCCGCTTCATCGAGGCGGTGCGGGCGGATCCGGAGCATCCCGCCCGCCACGCCGTCGACGGCTACCTCGCGAAGCTCGCCGAGAACCTGCAGCACGACCCCGCGACCATCGGCGGCCTCGAAGACGCCAAGGTCGCGGTCTTCGACAGCCCACGGGTGCGCGAGCTCGCCGCCGAGGCCTGGAACGGCGCGAAGACCGGCCTGATCGCCTCGCTGGCCGACCCGCAGAGCACGCTGCGCCGGCGGATCGTCGAGGCGCTCCGCGAGATCGGCGAGCGTCTGACGACCGATGCGGCGCTCCAGCACCGCGTGGATCTCTGGGTCACCGACTCGGCTGTCTTCCTCGTGGATCGGTACCGCCACGACATCGCGTCGATCATCACGGAGACGGTCGAGCGCTGGGATCCCCAGGAGACGACGGAGAAGATCGAGCTCATGGTCGGGCGCGACCTGCAGTACATCCGCCTCAACGGCACGATCGTCGGCGCCCTGGCGGGGCTCGTCATCTTCGCGATCGCCCAGGCCCTGTTGGGCTGACTCAGGATTGGACGTTCGCTGGGCGGCCACGAGCGCTACCCTGTGCACATGTCCGATCGTCCGGATCAGCTCCTCTTCACCTACGGGACGCTCCAGACCCCGGAGGTGCAGCTCGAGACGTTCGGGCGCCTGATCGACGGCGAAGACGACATCCTCCCCGGTCACACGGTCGACTACATCGAGATTGATGACCCCAGGCTGCTCGACACCTCCGGCCCGACCGTGCAGCCGATTGTCCGCGCGACCGGCAGTCCACGCGACAAGGTCACCGGCGTGGTGCTGATGGTCACCGAGGATGAGCTGGAAGCGGCCGACGAGTACGAGGACGCCCTGTACACCCGTGGCGCCGTGACCCTGGCGAGTGGCCGCGTCGCGTGGGTCTACTTGTCGGCGTGATGGCCCTCTCCCACGATCCCCTCTGGCCGCGCGCGGGCGACTGGCCGTCGTCCGATGACGTTCCAGGGCGGGTGGATGCCGCGATCCTGGGCGTTCCGGCGTGGCGCACGTCCCTGTCCCCGACCGGTGCGCACGCCACGCCCACGGCAGTCCGCGAGGCGCTGCGCCGCTTCAGCCCGACCCTGCTGGGCGCATCGCCGGTCGATCTGAACGACGTGCTCGCGATCGTCGATGCGGGGGACGTGGTGGAGCCGGACGGGCCGGAGGGCGAGGCATCCGTCCGCTATCGCGTGGGTGAGCTGCGTGCCCGGGCGGAGTTCGTGACCGCGCTGGGCGGGGACAACTCCGCCACCTACGCGGTGGCGCAGGGGATGGATGCCGCGGGCCTGATCACCCTGGACGCCCACTTCGATCTGCGCGACGGCATCTCGAACGGGTCGCCCGTGCGGCGTCTCGTCGAAGGCGGGCTCGATCCGCGCCGGATCGTGCAGGTCGGGATCGCCGACTTCGCCAACTCCGCGGCCTACGCCAGGCGCGCCGCCGAGCTCGGGATCACCGTGATCACCCTCGACGATGTGCGTCGCCGCGGGGTCGCCGAGGTCATGGCCGAAGCGCTCGAAGTCGCGGGATCCGGTCCCGGCGCGGTGCACCTCGACATCGACGTCGACGTGTGCGACCGCGCCGTCGCGCCCGGCTGCCCCGCATCGGTGCCTGGTGGCCTCGCGGCCTGGGAGCTGCGCGCCCTCGTGCGGGGCGCGGCATCCGATCCCAGGGTGCGAAGCGCCGATATCGTCGAAGTCGACGCAACCGCGGACACGCCGGACGGACGCACCGTCCGCCTCGCCGCGCTGTGCGTGCTGGAACTCCTCGCCGGAAGGGCGGTGCTGTCATGACCGGACTCGTGCTCGTGCGCCACGCGAAGTCGGACTGGGGCGACGACTCGCTCGACGATCACGACCGCCCGCTCGGCAGCCGGGGGCTGCGCGATGCGCCGGTGATGGCCGAACGACTGCGGGACTCCGGGTTCCGCGTGGATGCGATCCTCTCGAGCACCGCCCTGCGGGCACGCACCACGGCCGCGTACTTCGCCGCAGCGCTCGGGCTCGAGGTGCAGGAGCAGGAGCGCCTGTACGGCGCCCCGGCGTCGCAGCTGCTGCGGGCGGCCGCGGAGAGCGGCGTGGGCTCGGTCATGGTCGTCGCCCACGATCCGGGCATGTCCGTGCTCGCCGGGCAGCTGTCGGGTGAGATCGCGCACATGCCGACGTGCGCCGTGGCGACCTTCACCTGGGCCGTCGACGATTGGGATGTCGCGACCGCCGTCGACCCGGACACCTGGACGTTCGACGCCCCACGCTGAGCGTCTGCGGGCGTCAGAGGGCGACGCCGTCCTTCCAGACCTTCGCCACGAGCGGGACACCTGGGCGATAGGCGAGGTGGGTTCTGCTCGGGGCGTCGAGGAGGACGAGATCGGCGCGCATGCCCGGGGCGATCGCGCCCACATCGCTGCGGCGCAGGGCGCGCGCTCCCCCGGCCGTCGCCGCCCACACCGCCTCCGCGGTGGTCATTCCCATCTCGCGCACGGCCAGCGCCACCATGAGCGGCATGGAGCTGGTGAAACTCGACCCGGGGTTGCAGTCGCTCGCGAGAGCGACGGTGACCCCGGCATCGAGCAGCCGGCGCGCGTCGGGATACGGCTGACGGGTGGAGAACTCGACGCCGGGCAGCAGCGTCGCGACGGTGTCGGAGCCCGCCAGCGCGGCGACGTCGTCGTCGTCGAGGTAGGTGCAGTGATCGACGGATGCCGCGCGCACCGCGACCGCGAGCCGCACCCCCTTCCCCGGCCCGAGCTGGTTGCCGTGCACCCGGGGAAGGAGGCCCTGCACGATGCCCGCCGTCAGGATCCGCAGGGACTCGTCGGGCGTGAAGGCGCCGCGTTCGCAAAAGACGTCGATCCAGCGGGCATGCGGCACGCAGGCCGCGAGCATCTGGCCGCAGACGAGGTCGACGTACTCCTCGCGGCGATCCGCGAACTCGGCGGGCACGACGTGCGCGCCGAGGTAGGTGACCTCGGTGGTCACTTCGCGGGCCAGGCGGGCGAGTCGCTCCTCGTCGTGCACCGTGAGGCCGTACCCGGTCTTCACCTCGAACGTCGTCGTGCCCTGGGCGCGCAGCTCGGCCACGAGTCGGGCCAGCCGGCGGCGCAGTTCCTCGTCTGTGGCGGCGCGGGTCGCGGCGACCGTTCGCCGTATGCCGCCGGCGGCATACGGCGTGCCGGCCATCCGCGCCTCGAACTCGTCGGCACGGTCCCCCGCGAAGACGAGGTGCGTGTGGCTGTCCACGAAACCGGGGATGACGGCCCGGCCGCCGGCGTCCACGACCGCGGGCCCACCGATTCGGGGGGCCTCCGCCGCCGGGCCGACCCAGACGATGCGCGTGCCGTCGACGAGGATCGCGGCATCCGTCATCGTGCCGCACGGATCCCCGTCGGTGCCTGAGCCTGTCGAAGGGCCGGCGTTCGTCGTCAGCTCGCCGATGTTCGTGATCAGGGTCGCGCTCACAGCATCGGCACCTTCAGGCCACGCTCGCGCGCGACGTCCTTGGCCCGCTCGTAACCGGCATCGACATGGCGCATCACCCCGGTGCCGGGGTCGTTGGTGAGCACGCGCTCGAGCTTCTCGGCCGCGAGGGCCGTGCCGTCGGCGACCGTGACCTGTCCGGCGTGGATGCTGCGACCGATCCCGACGCCGCCACCGTGGTGGATCGACACCCACGAGGCCCCGCTCGCCGTGTTGAGCAGGGCGTTCAGGAGCGGCCAGTCGGCGATCGCGTCGGAGCCGTCGGCCATTGCCTCGGTCTCGCGGTAGGGCGAAGCGACCGAGCCGGCGTCGAGGTGGTCGCGGCCGATGACGATCGGCCCGGACAGCTCGCCGGAGGCCACCATCTCGTTGAACTTCAGGCCCGCGAGGTGCCGCTCTTTGTAGCCGAGCCAGCAGATCCGCGCGGGCAGCCCTTCGAAGTGGACCTTGTTCGCCGCCTGTTCGAGCCAGCGATGCAGGGCGGCGTCCTCGGGAAAGAGCTCCTTGACGGCTCGATCAGTCTTGGCGATGTCCTCCGGGTCGCCGGAGAGGGCGACCCAGCGGAACGGGCCCTTGCCCTCGGCGAAGAGCGGACGGATGTAGGCCGGGACGAACCCGGGGAAGGCAAAGGCCCGCTCGAAGCCACCGAGCTCCGCCTCGCGCCGGATGGAGTTTCCGTAGTCGAAGACGGCGGCCCCGGCATCCTGGAATCCCACCATCGCCGCGACCTGCTTCGCCATCGAACCCCGCGCCCGCGCGGTGAAGCCCTCAGGGTCGCGGTCTGACTCGGCGCGCCAATCCTCGAAGGCGATCCCCACCGGAAGGTAGGCCAGCGGGTCGTGCGCGCTGGTCTGATCGGTGACGATGTCGATGGGCACCCCGCGCAGCAGCAGGTCGCCGAATAGCTCGGCGGCGTTGCCGACGACACCGACGGAGAGGGCACGGCCTTCGTTCTTCGCCGCGACGGCCCGGGCGACGGCGTCGTCGAGGTCGGTCGTGTACTCGTCGAGGTAGCCGTGCTCCACGCGCCGAGCCAGCCGCGACTCGTCGACGTCGACGATGAGCACGGCTCCCCCGTTCATCGTGACGGCGAGCGGCTGCGCGCCGCCCATGCCGCCGCATCCGCCGGTCAACGTCAGGGTGCCGGCGAGCGACTCCCGTCCGAGCGACTTCGCCACGGCGGCGAACGTCTCGTACGTGCCCTGGAGGATGCCCTGCGTGCCGATGTAGATCCACGATCCGGCCGTCATCTGGCCGTACATCGTGAGGCCGAGCGCCTCGAGCCTGCGGAACTCCGGCCAGGTGGCCCAGTCCCCGACCAGGTTCGAGTTGGCGATGAGCACGCGGGGCGCCCACTCGTGCGTGCGGAACACGCCGACCGGCTTGCCGGACTGCACGAGGAGCGTCTCATCGGGCTCGAGCTCATCGAGGGTGCGCACGATCGCGTCGAAAGCCGCCCAGCTGCGCGCGGCCTTGCCGGTGCCGCCGTAGACGACGAGGTCTTCGGGGTGCTCGGCGACGTCGGGGTCGAGGTTGTTCATGAGCATGCGCTTGGCGGCTTCGGCGCCCCAGCTCTTGGCAGTGCGCTTGCTGCCGCGAGCCGCACGGACGACCCGGGCGGGTTTGGTGCCCTCGGTCACTGAGCCTGTCGACGTGGTGTCAGTGGTGGTCATCTCGGTGCTCCTTCGTAGGCGGCGCGTGCGACGGCACCCGAGCGGACGAGTTCCGCCACCGTCTCCATGTCGGGTGAGAGGAATCGGTCGGGTCCGGGTCCATCGACGACCGTCCGGACCAGGTCCCGCACCGCGCGGGTCGCGGGGCCCGGCTGCAGCGGCGCCCGCAGGTCGAGCGCCCGAGCGGCCGTGAGCACCTCGATCCCGAGCACGCGGGCGAGCCCGTCGACGCCGCGCCGCAGTTTGCGCGCGGCGGCCCAGCCCATCGACACGTGATCCTCCTGCATGGCCGACGACGGGATGGAGTCGACGGATGCCGGGACCGCGAGCCGCTTGAGCTCGGAGACGATCCCTGCCGCCGCGTACTGCGCGATCATCAGCCCGGAGTCGACGCCGACCTCGTGCGCGAGGAAAGGCGGCAGGCCGTGGCTGCGCGCGGGGTCCAGCGCGCGATCGGTGCGACGTTCCGAGATGGAGGCGACGTCCGCGAGGGCGATCGCGAGGAAGTCGAGGACGTACGCCACCGGTGCACCGTGGAAGTTGCCGTTTGACTCCACCCGGCCGTCGTCGGTGATGACGGGGTTGTCGACCGCCGACGAAAGCTCCCGGAACGCGATCGTGCGGGCGTACTCGACGGTGTCGCGCGCTGCGCCGTGCACCTGCGGCGAGCAGCGCAGGGAATACGCGTCCTGCACCCGGGTGCAGACCGCGGGGTCGCGGTGGCTCGCCATGATGTMCGAGTCCGCGAGGAGCGCCCGCAGGTTCGCCGMCGAGGCCGCCTGGCCGACCTGCGGCCGCAGCGCCATGAGGTCGGCGGCGAAGACGGCATCCGTCCCGAGCTGGCTCTCGATCGACATCGCGGCGGCGACGTCGGCCGTGTCGAGCAGCACCGACAGGTCGTGCAGGGCCAGCAGCAGCATCCCGAGCATGCCGTCGGTGCCGTTGATGAGGGCGAGGCCCTCCTTCTCGCGCAGTTCGAGCGGAGCGATGGATGCCGCGGCGAGCGCGTCCGCCGCCTCGACGAGCTTCCCGGTCCCTGAGCCTGTCGAAGGGGCGACGTGCACCTGCCCCTCGCCCATCGCGGCGAGCGCGACGTGCGACAGCGGCGCCAGGTCGCCCGAGCAGCCGAGCGAGCCGTATTCGCGCACGATCGGGGTGATGCCGGCGTTGAGCATCGCGGCGTAGGTCTCCACGACGATCGGGCGCACCCCGGTGTGCGCGGTCGCGAGCGTCTGCAGGCGCAGCAGCTGGAGCGCGCGCACGACTTCGCGCTCGACCTCGGCGCCGGTGCCGGCGGCATGCGAGCGGATGAGGCTCGCCTGCAGCTGGAGTCGGCGCTCGGGGGCGATGAAGGTGGTGGCGAGCGCGCCGAACCCGGTGGAGATGCCGTAATGCGGCTCGGGATCGTCGGCGAGTCCTTCGACGAGGGCCCGGGTGGCCGCGACGCGCACCATCGCGCCGGCGTCGAGTTCGACCCGCGCGTCGTGGCGGGCTACGGCGACGACGTCTTCGGGGCGCAGAGGTGCGGCTCCGACGACGACCGTGCCGAGGGCGCCCGCGGTTTCGATGAGGGTGGCCATGACCCGATTCCACACCCCGACGCTCGCGCGTGGGGGTCCTCCGTGGCATCCTGTGTCTGTGATCCCAGACAACGCGCCGCGGGCGGAGGTGCGCCCACAGGTTCCGGCCGCCGACCAGACACTGCGGATCCTCTCGCTCCTCGGTCACCAGCGCGGCCCGATCGCCGGGAGCACGATCGCGGCTCAGCTCGGCATCCCCCGTTCCACGGTGTACCACCTGCTCTCAGCCCTCGAGGAGCACGGGTTCGTGGTGCACCTCCCCGCCGAGCGGCGCTGGGGGCTCGGCACCGCGGCGTTCGAGCTGGCCGGAGGCTTCGCCCGGCAGCAGCCGCTCGCGCGACTCGGCCGACCGCTCATCGCCGCGCTCGCCGACCGCGCCGGGGAGAGCGCCCATCTGGCTGTGATGAGCGGCCGGGACGTCGTCTACATCGTCGAGGAGCGCGCCCCTCGGCGCCCCGCGCTCGTGACCGACGTCGGGGTGCGGCTGCCCGCGCACCTGACCGCGACCGGCCGGGCGATGCTCGCGGCGCTGCCGCGCGAGCAGGTCCGTGCGCTGTTCCCGGATGCCTCGGCCTTCGCCGACCGCACCGGCCGCGGTCCGCAGCGGCCCGGCGAGCTCCGCGAGCTGCTGCGATCGACGCGGGCGCGGGGCTTCGCGTCAGAGGACGGTGAAGTCACCCTCGGACTCTGCTCGGTGGGCGTCGCGGTGCGCGACCACAGCGGCTGGCCGATCGCGGCTCTGGCCGTCACGTACGCCGAAGACGCCGAAGCGGATGCCCCGGCCCTCGCGGCGCTGGTCGCGCCGGCCGCCGCAGAGCTCGCCCGCCGGATCGGCGGCGCGCGGTAGACAGGCGACTCAGCGCACGACGAGCCGCGGCGTCACCAGGACGTGCGCGAGGCCCAGAGGGTGCGGGGCGATCGCACTTCCGGTCGGCCCCATGAGCAGCTCCAGGGCGCCGGCAGCGACACTCTCGGGCAGCTGCTCCACACTGCTGATCCCGAGCGCCTCCGCGGCCGGGGTGTTGTCGAACCCGATCACGGGAAGCCGTGGCACGCCGGCCGCCACCGCTGCGAGGTGGACTCCGATCGCAAGCGAGTCGCTCGCGCACACGATCGCGTCGGCCTCGCCTGCGTCGAGTGCCGCCGCTGCCGCATCTCGGGCGACGCCGACATCGTCGACCGCCGTATATCGCGGGGCCGTCGACCCCGCCGCAGCCATCGCCTCCCGCCATCCGCGTTCCCGGTCATCCCCGGTTCCCGAACCGGCCGGCCAGCCGAGGAAGGCCACCCGGGCACCCGCGATCGACAGGGCGTGCTCGGTGGCGGCGCGCGTCCCGGCCGCGCCGTCGACGTCGACCCAGGCGTGCAGCGGCTCCGCGACGTCATCGGCGCCCCACGGCCGCCCGAACGACACGAACGGCAGCTTCCGCTCACTCAGCCAGCCGGTGCGCGGATCCCCGCGGAACGTCCCGGTGATGACGACCGCGTCGATCTCGGCGCTGTCGGACAGTTCCGCCAGGCGGCTGAGCTCTTCTGCGTCCGTCCGCGCCGTGTAGACGAGCATGCGCATGCCCCGCTCGCTCGCAAGCTGGGTCAGCGCGTGGATGAAGCGGTCGAGCACGACCCCGGAGATGCCGCCTGCGTATGGATCGAGATGGATGCCGATGGTCGAGCTCCGTCTGGTGCGCAGCATGCGAGCAGCAGCGTGCGGGCGGTAGCCGAGGGCCGCAATCGCGGTTTCGACGCGCTCACGGGTGGAGTCCTTGACGATCCCCGGCGTGTTGAGCACGTTGGAGACGGTCTGGCGGCTCACCCCGGCGGCCCGCGCGACGTCTTCGACGGTCGGTGATTTCGCCACGCGAATCCCTCCGTCGAGCCCCGCTGTGAACGTTCTGAACGCAATTCTAGGGCCCTGTCAACCACCTTGTTCGGTGCTGAGTGCCGTCGTAGCGTGACCGAGCGGCACGTCTTTGATCGTTCCAACTTTGCACCGCGAGCGATCACGGATGACCACGAGTCCGCCGCGGATCCGACTCATCGAAGGAGAGAGAAATGACACAGCACAAGAGGCGCGCACTTCTGGCAGCCGGCGCCGTCCTAGCCACCGCCGCACTTGCGCTCACGGGCTGCGGCGGCTCGGGATTCGACCAGCCCGCCGACACCGCCGGCTCAGGCGACCTGACGTCATCCGACGACGCGCTCACCCTGCTGATCGGATCGAGCGGCGAGGCCGAGACGGCCGCCGTCGAAGATGCGGTCGCCGCCTGGTCGAAGGACTCCGGGGTGGAAGCGACCGTCGAAGTCGCCAACGACATGAACCAGCAGCTGGCACAGGGCTTCGCAGCGGGTTCGCCGCCCGACCTGTTCTACCTCTCCCCCGACGCGATCGCCGGCTATGCCGGCAACGGATCGCTCAAGGCCTACGGTGACCAGCTCGGCAACAAGGACGACTTCTACCCCGCCCTCGTCGACAACTTCACGGTCGACGGCGACTTCTACTGCGCGCCCAAGGACTTCTCCACGCTCGCGCTCATCATCAACAACGACCTGTGGACAGCAGCCGGCCTGACCGACGCCGACCTCCCGACGACCTGGGAACAGCTGACTGATGTGAGCAAGAAGCTGACCGCCAATGGCGTGGTCGGGCTCGCGTTCGGCGGAGAGTATGCGCGCATCGGCGCGTTCATGGCCCAAGCGGGCGGCGGCCTCGTCGTCGACGGCAAGGCTGTGGCGAACAGCAAAGAGAACGTGGACGCCCTGACCTACGTCAAGGACGGCCTCAACGCCGGCAACTTCGCGTACGCGAAGGACGTCGGAGCGGGCTGGGGTGGCGAGGCCTTCGGCAAGCAGCTCGCCGCGATGGTCATCGAGGGCAACTGGATCGGCGGTGCGATGACCAACGACTACCCCGACGTCACCTACACGGTCGCCGAGCTCCCGGCCGGCCCCGGCGGACAGGGCACCCTGCAGTTCACCAACTGCTGGGGCATGGCCGCTGACAGCCCCAACCAGAAGGCCGCTCTCGACCTCGTGGAGTACCTGACCGCCACCGACCAGCAGCTCGCCTTCTCGAAGGCGTTCGGTCCGATGCCCTCGATCCAGTCTGCCGCCGAGCAGTGGAGCACCGAGAACCCCGACCTGGCGGCGTTCCTCACCGGGGCGGACTACGCGCAGTACCCGCCGACCGAGGCCGGCRCAAACGAAGTCATCGCAGACTTCAACGCGCAGCTCGAGGGCCTCAAGACCGGTGATCCCCAGGCGATCCTCGACTCGGTGCAGACGAACCTCGAGGCCGTGGTCGGCGGCTGAGATGACCGACCTGGTCAAGACCCCCTCC
>NZ_JBFUFC010000136.1:0-10392 GCF_056403635.1 Microbacterium sp. P2_F9
GTCGAGCATCGAGTACTCGCTGTGCACGTGCAGGTGAACGAAGGAGTCGGCTGCCACCCGACGAGTCTACGGTCGGGGTCTGACGAGCCCCGGCTATCGTGGCGGCATGCCGACTCCCGACTTCGTGCTCGAACTCCGCCGCCTCGTCGGCACTGCGCCCCTCCCCCTGGTCGGTGTGACCGCCGTCATCCTGCGGGGCGACGAGGTGCTGCTCGGACGGCGCACCGACAACGGCGCACTGACTCCGATCACCGGGATCGTCGACCCCGGCGAGGAGCCGGCCGACGCCGCCGTGCGTGAGGCCCTCGAAGAGGCGGGGGTGAAGATCCGCGCCGAGCACCTGGCCTGGGTGCACCAGATCCCGCGGGTCACCTACGAGAACGGCGACCAGAGCGACTACCTCGACCTGACGTTCCGCTGCTCCTGGGTCTCGGGCGAGCCCGTGCCGGTCGACGGAGAGATGCGCGATCTCGCGTGGCACCCGGTCGATGCTCTGACCGACATCTCCGATGACATGCGCCGACGCATCGAGGCCGCCACAGCGACCGTCGTGGCCGCGCGCTTCGAGGGCGGACGCTGAACCCGGCCACCCGGGCGCCGCGCTTTGCGGCTGGATTTCTCCGGTGATGCGAGGCCCCGCCGGGGGTGGGACGCGGCCAGAATAGCCGCATGATGGTCTCGACTTCGTCAGCCACGCATTCCCCGGGTACAGCCACGCTCATCCGTCCTCCACGCGGTCTCGCGATCTTCTGGATCGTCGCGGGAGCCCTGGGCGGCATCGTCGCCTTCCTGCTCTATCTCGAATACATCGGCCAGCTCACCGACGCGAAGCCGCTCATCTCGTGCTCGATCAGCCCCATCGTCACGTGCGGACCGAACCTCCTCTCCCCGGGCGGCAACCTGCTCGGCTTCAGCAACTCGATTCTCGGGATCGTGCTCTTCTGCGGTCCCGTCTACGCCGGCGTCAGCGCGCTCGCCGCGCCCACCGGTCTGCGCACCTGGTATTGGCGGGTCTACAGCGTGTTCGTGCTCGGCGGATTCGTGCTGGTGCACTTCTTCGCCTGGCGGAGTGTCTTCGAGTACGGGTCGCTGTGCCCCTGGTGCATGATCATCTGGCTCGTGACGATCCCGCTGTTCTGGTTCACGCTCGGCTGGTCGCTGCGCGACGGCGTGTGGGGCTCGTCGCCTCGACGGGTGGGCGCCTTCATCCTCGCCTGGGCTCCGCTCATCACGATCGTCGACTACGCGATCATCGCGATCGCCGCCCAGGTGCGCCTGGACGTGCTCGGGTCGCTCTTCTGACCACCCGTCAGCGCAAGTCGAGGCGCATGAGCACGCGGGGAAACCCGCTGAGCACCGAGTCGGTGTTCGCAGCCTTGTGAAACCCGGCCTTCTGAAAGAGCGACCGCGTACCGACGTACGCCATCGTCAGGTCGACCTTCGCCCCCTGGTTGTCGACGGGGTAGCCCTCGATGGCAGGTGCCCCGCGTTCTTTCGCGAACGCGACGGCGCCATCGAGGAGCGCATGCGAGATGCCCTTGCCCCGGTGCCCCGGACGCACGCGGATGCACCACACCGACCACACGTCGAGGTCGTCGACGTGCGGGATCTTCCGGAACGTCGCGAAGTGCGTGTCCGTACGCGGGGCGACCGCCGCCCAGCCGACGACATCGGCCTCGTCGTAGGCGAGGACGCCAATCGCTCCCACCTCGTCGATGAGGCGCCGTACGCGCTCTCCGCGTTCGGGGCCGCGCAAGGCGAGATGCTCCTTCGACGGTATGCGATAGCTCAGGCACCAGCACACGTTCGAATCGGGATTCTTCGGGCCGACAATCGTCCTGACGTCCTCGAACACATTCGCCGGACGCACCTCGATGGCCATGGCAGACACTGTGCCACCGGCATCCGACACCGTCCAGGTATGCCGACCGGCACGCGGGCGGCATGCCTGCGCGCCTCAGTCGCTGCGCAGCACCTCGAGCGCGTGGGCGAGATCAGCGGGATACGCGGAAGAGAAGGTCACCCAGTCGCCCGAACGCGGGTGGGCGAAGGAGAGCTGGTGCGCGTGCAGCCACTGCCTCGTGAGACCCAGCCGGGCCGACATCGTCGGGTCGGCGCCGTACAGCGGATCGCCGACGCACGGATGCCGGTGCGCGGCCATGTGCACGCGGATCTGGTGCGTCCGCCCCGTCTCCAGATGGATCTCCAGCAGCGAGGCGCCGGGAAACGCCTCGAGCGTCTCGTAGTGCGTGACGGAGTCCTTGCCTGTGGGGGTGACCGCGAACTTCCAGGAGTGCGTCGGGTGACGCCCGATCGGCGCGTCGATCGTTCCGGCCAGCGGATCGGGATGCCCCTGAACCACCGCGTGATAGATCTTCTCCACTTCGCGTTCCTTGAAGGCGCGCTTGAGGGCCGTGTAGGCGTGCTCGGTCTTGGCGACCACCATAAGACCGCTCGTGCCGACATCGAGGCGATGCACGATGCCCTGCCGCTCCGCTGCGCCCGTCGTGGCGACGCGGAATCCGCTGCCGGCCAGCGCGCCGAGCACCGTCGGGCCCTCCCACCCGACGGACGGGTGGGCGGCGACGCCGGTCGGCTTGTCGACCACGACGATGTCATCGTCGTCGTAGACGATGCCCAGATCCGGCACCTCGATCGGTATCACCTCGGGATCGCGACGCGCCTGCCATTCCACCTCGAGCCAGGCGCCGCCGCGAAGCCGGTCGGACTTGCCGAGGACCCGGCCGTCCTGGCGCACACCATCGGCCTCGGCGACCTCGGCGGCGAATGTCCGCGAGAAGCCGAGCATCTTCGCGAGCGCGGCATCGACGCGTACGCCGTCGAGTCCGTCAGGCACCGGAAGACTGCGTGATTCCATCGTCAGTCCTTCGAACCGGGGGCCTCTGCCTCGGCGGACGACGAACTCTCAGCCTCGGCCACGACGACGTCGCGCTGATGGCGCGTGCCGTCGAGGTGCACACCGACCAGGACGAGCAGGGCGATGCCGATCATCATCGTCACGATGAACATGTCGGCGACGTTGTAGATCGCCGGCATCATCCACGGCGTGTGGATGAAGTCGATGACATGCCCGACCGCGAATGCCGGTGGCCGGAAGAGCCGATCGGTCAGATTGCCGAGCACTCCGCCCAGCAGCAGGCCGAGCGCGACCGCCCAGAGCCGCGAGCGCACCCTGGTGGCGGCCAGCCAGACGATGATGCCGGCCACGACGGCCAAGGCGATCGTGAAGAGCCAGGTGACGCCCTCGCCGAGCGAGAACGCGGCACCGGGGTTGCGCACGAGATAGAAGATCAGGAAGTCGCCGATGACGTGCACCGGCTCCTCCGGGGGGAGGTTCTCGATCGCCAGGTACTTGGTGAACTGGTCGGCGGCCAGCACCAGGACCGCGAGGATCGCGATCGTGATGCCGGCCGCCGCCTGATGGAGCGGGGCTCGACCTGTCAAAGGCTCGGCCTAGAGACCGATGGCCGAGACCGGCGTGGGGCCGGACGCGTTGGCCGAGGTCTCGAGGTCGCGCAGGTGGCCCTCGATGTAGTTGCGCAGCTGCGCACGGTAGTCGCGCTCGAACACGCGGAGGTCGGTGATGCGGGTCTCGAGATTCGCCTTCTCGCGCTCGAGCCGGGCGATCTCATCGCGTCCGCGTGCCTCAGCATCGGAGAGGATCGACGCGGCCTGGGCCTGCGCATCGGCGACGAGCTGGTCGCGCTGGGCGCGACCCTCGGCGATGTGCTCGTCGTGCAGGCGCTGGGCGAGCTCGATGATGCCCGCGGTGGCGGCAGCAGGGGCCGCAGCCGACACCGGCGCGGGCGCAGGCGCCTCGGCAGCCGGTGCGGGAGCCTCCTCAGCCGGCGCTGCGGTCGCTCCGCCGGACTCCAGCTGCGCGACCTTGGCCTTCAGCTCGTCGTTCTCAGCGATCGTCTTGCGCCACTCGACGACGATCTCGTCGAGGAAGTCGTCGACCTCGTCGGGGTCGAAGCCCTCCTTGAAGCGGACGTGCTGGAACTGCTTGGTGACGACGTCATCGGGGGTCAATGCCATGGTGGTTCCTCTTTCGAGCGCTCAGGTCGCCGGCAGAATTCGGGCTTCGGCTGCCGTCTCCGGCAGACCATCCCAGGCAAGCATAGTCGCGGGTCCTCTGGGCTGTCGAAGGATTGCCTGGCAGGTCGCTGTCAGCCGGCGAAGGAGCGGGTCACCGACAGCAGCACCAGGCACAGCAGCATCGTGATCGAGAACCCGAAGTCGATCGCCACCTGCCCGACGCGCAGCGGCGGGATGACGCGGCGGAACATCTTCAATGGCGGATCGGTCACGGTGTAGACCACTTCGGCTGCTACCAGGCCGGCGCCCTTGGGGCGCCATTCGTGATTGAAGAACGGGATCCAGTCCAGCACCATGCGCACGAGCAGCACAAGGATGTAGAGCAGCAGAAGCGTGTTCAGGACGGCCGCGATGACGCGGATGGCTTCCACGGTCTACGGCGCGAAGGGGACCGACTCAGGGTCCGCCTGCGCCACACCGCCGTCGCCGGAGACGGCGACGTTCTCGGGCGAGAGCAGGAAGACCTTGCTCGTGACCCGCTCGATGCGTCCATAGAGCCCGAGGGAGAGTCCACTGGCGAAGTCGATGAGACGCCGCGCATCGGCGTCGCTCATCTGCGAGAGGTTGATGATCACCGGGATCCCCTCGCGGAAGTTCTCGGCGATCACCTGCGCGTCGCGGTACTGCTTGGGGTGCACCGTGAGGATCTCACTGATCGTGGAGGGCGCGGGCTGACGCACGACCGTGGGTCGATGCAGCGGCGTCACCGTCGCGTCCTTCTCGACGGCCTGGACACTCTTGCGTCCGGTCGGCTGCGCCACAGGCTCCTCGTAGGCTTCCTCTTCGTCGGCCAGACCGAGGTACACCATGGTCTTCTTGAGCGGGTTCGACATCGCATCCTCCGTGTGTGCTCGCCGTCCTGGTTCGAGGCTAACGGGGCACCGGCCTTGGCCCCGTTATTGCCGAGCCGATCCGCAGGTGTGTCGCACCCGCGGCGATCGCCTCGGCGAAATCGGCGGTCATGCCCGCCGAGATCCATGTCGCGTCCGGCACGAATGCCTGGACGCGCTCACTGCTGTCGTGCAGCCGCGCGAAGGCCGACGCCGGCGCCTCATCGAGTGGCGCGACCCCCATCACTCCGCGCACCCGCAGCGTGGGCAGCCCGGCGACATGCTCCACCAGCGCGGGCAGATCGTCCGGCGCCACGCCGCCGCGACCGAGGTCGTCGGTGAGGTTCACCTGCAGGAGCACGYCCAGTGCCTGGCCCGGTTCACCAGCGGCATCGAGCGCGTCMGCGAGTTTCGCACGGTCCACCGAGTGAACGACGGATGCCGCGGCCCGGATCGCCCGCGCCTTGTTGGTCTGCGCCTGCCCGATGAAGTGCCACGCGAGTCCGTCTCGCTCGCCCACGGCGGCGACCTTCTCGCTCAGCTCCTGCTGCCGGTTCTCGCCGAAGTCGCGCACACCGAGGGTGTACAGCTGCTCCACGATCGTCGGCGGGTGGAACTTCGTCACGACGATGCGGGTCAACGCTCGCGGATCGCGACCGGCCGCGCGCGCGGCATCGGCGATGCGCACGTCCACGTCCGCGAGGCGCTCCTCGAGTGCATCCACGTTCTTCAGAGCCTCTCGAGGGTAGATCCGTGGGACCGGGCGGTCTCCCGCCCGGTCATCTCACTTCAGGAAGTCGGGGATGTCGAGGTCGTCGTCGCCGAACGCCGAGTCGTAGCTCGAGTCGATCGTGGCTCCGACCGACACCGGCTCCTTCTCGACGGGGCGCTCGATCGACTCCGGGAGCGAGGACGGCACGGCCGGCGGTGTCGCCACCCGTGCGGCCGTCATCGGCTCGATGCGCGACGTCGGCTCACCGCTGTCGAAGCCGGCGGCGATGACCGTGACCCGCACCTCGTCGCCGAGCGTGTCGTCGATCACGGTGCCGAAGATGATGTTCGCCTCGGGGTGGGCCGCTTCCTTCACGAGCTGTGCGGCGTCGTTGATCTCGAAGATGCCGAGGTTCGATCCGCCCTGGATGGACAGCAGCACGCCGTGCGCACCCTCGATCGACGCTTCGAGCAGCGGCGACTCGACGGCCAGTTCGGCCGCCTTGATCGCACGGTCCGCGCCGCGGGCCGAGCCGATGCCCATGAGGGCGGAGCCCGCACCCTGCATGACCGACTTGACGTCGGCGAAGTCGAGGTTGATGAGACCCGGCGTCGTGATGAGGTCAGTGATGCCCTGCACACCGGCGAGGAGCACCTGGTCGGCGGTGGCGAACGCCTCGATCATCGAGATGCCGCGGTCGCTGATCTCGAGGAGGCGGTCGTTCGGCACCACGATGAGGGTGTCGACCTCCTCCTTCAGCTTCGAGACGCCGGTCTCGGCCTGCTGCTGCCGACGACGCCCCTCGAAGGAGAACGGCTTGGTCACGACGCCGATGGTCAGCGCGCCGATCGACTTGGCGATCTTGGCGACGACCGGTGCGCCGCCGGTGCCCGTTCCACCACCCTCGCCCGCGGTGACGAAGACCATGTCGGCGCCGCGCAGGGCCTCTTCGATCTCCTCCGCGTGGTCTTCGGCTGCGCGACGGCCAACTTCGGGATCCGCCCCCGCACCGAGTCCGCGGGTCAGTTCGCGTCCCACGTCGAGCTTGACGTCTGCGTCGCTCATCAGCAGCGCCTGTGCGTCGGTGTTGATCGCGATGAACTCGACGCCGCGCAGGCCGAGGTCGATCATGCGATTGACCGCGTTGACGCCGCCGCCGCCGACGCCGACGACCTTGATCACGGCGAGGTAATTCTGGTTCTGGCTCATGCCGGCCTCCGTCTACGAAACCCCGAAAAAAAACCTTCAACTTCATGTTGAGGTATAAAGAATTGCCCGGTATGCAATTCCTGACTCGAAGGTATGCGGCCGCGTCGACGAGAGCCGGAGCCGGTCGGCGTGTCGCGACATCGCCGCGCGAATCCGTCGGCGATGCGATCCCCCTCGGGTCAGCGCACCACGATGGCGGCCGGCGACGACACGTCGTATTCGCTCACCGATGCGGGCGGGCGCGAGCGCATCGTCGTCTCGAGCACCTTGGCCTTCAAGGCCGACTGGTCGGCACTGCCCCATACGACCTGGGAGTTCGTGCCGCCGAGCGTCAGGGTGACGTCGTCGGCGGTCGTGGCCGAGATGGCGGTGACCTGGTCGCGGATCGACGCGGGCAGCGAGCGCATCACCTGGGCGGTCGCCGCGAAGGCACGGGAATTCGTGCCGCCCGACACGGTGAGCAGCGGGCGACCGGGTGCCGGCGTCTCGGTCGTCGACAGGATGACCCCCGCGGCATCGACCAGCGTGTACCCCGCACGCGTCTGGATGAGTCCGATCGGCATCCGCTCGACGATCCGCACCATGAGCTCGTGCGGTGGCCGCGCCTCGAGCGAGTACGTCTGCACGAGCGGGAAGGTCACCAGGGCGGCCTTCACCGCACTCTCGTCGATCAGGGGCAGCGGTGTGCCGAGCTCATCCGACAGCGCGGCCTCCACGGCCGCCGCATCGAGCTGCTGGGCTCCGACGACGCGGATCCGCTCGACGGCGAAGAGCGGGCTGTACGCCAGCGCGAGCGTCGTCAGCACCAGGAGCAGGACGGATGCCGCGACCGCGACCCACAGCATCCTGCGCCGTCGCTGGCGGCCTGTGAACCGCCGGACCTCCGCGCGCAGCGCCCGTCGACGCGCCCGGGCGGCCGACCAGACGTCGCGGATGCGGATCGCCGGATCGTCGTCCGCATCGGCGGCCTCACCGGCGGGTGCCATCTCGGGCAGCGCGTGCGGTGCGCCCAGCGGGATGACCGGTGCCACCGACTGCACCTCGTGCGGCTCCACGATGAGCGGTCCGGTCATGGTGGCCGTCGCTGTGCCCAGCGGTCCTGATGCCGGCGCGGCATCAGGCGCACCGGCGGGTCCGGACCCATGCGCCRGCACCGCCACGGACTCGCTGATCCCCGGTGCGGGTGATCCGTCGGCGGAGCCCTCGCGGGGTGCCGGGCTCTGCGGCAGGGGCGAAGGCCGGCGCATCCGGCTACTCCCCGGCGGCCGTGCGCGAGAGCGCGTCGAGCACCTGCGGGATGATCTGGTAGACGTTGCCGCAGCCGAGGGTGATCACGTAGTCGCCGGACCGTGCCACCGTGGCGGTGTAGTCGGCGGCGGACTGCCAGTCCTGGACGAAGTGCACGTGCGAGGGATCCGCGAACGCGCCGCTGACCAGTTCGCCCGTGACGCCCGGCACCGGATCCTCGCGCGCACCGTAGACATCGAGGACCACGGTGTGGTCGGCGTACTGCTCGAGCACGTCGGCGAACTCGCGGAACATGTGCTGCGTCCGCGAGTAGGTGTGCGGCTGGTGGACCGCGATGATCCGGCCGTCGCCGATCACTGTGCGGGCGGCGGCGAGGGCCGCGGCTACCTCGGTGGGATGGTGCGCGTAGTCGTCGTACACGCTCACGCCGCGTTCGACCCCGTGCAGCTCGAAGCGCCGCACCGTGCCCGCGAAGCCCTCGACGGCGCGGATCGCGGGCTCGAGTCCGAAGCCGAGCGTGAGGAGCGCTGCGACGACTCCTGCCGCGTTGATCGCGTTGTGCTCGCCGGGGACGATCAGCTGCGCGGTCACCGAGTCGTCGCCGTAGGTCAGGGTGAACGCCACCGGGCCGTCGGTGCGGATGTCCGAGACCCGAAGGTTCGCGGCATCCGACGTCCCGAAGGTCAGCACGTTCGGGTGCGTGATCCGCGACGAGACGAGGAGCGCGCCCGGATCGTCGGCCGAGATCACGACCGCCTCGCCAGCCTCGTTCGCGAATCGGGCGAAGGCGTCGTAGAACGCGTCGGCCGAGCCCCAGTGGTCGAGGTGGTCGGGGTCGACGTTCGTGATGAGCGCGACCGAGGTGTCGTAGAGGAGGAAGGTTCCGTCGGACTCGTCGGCCTCGATGACGACGAGATCGTCCGACCCGGTGCCGCTCGAGACGCCCAGCTGGGCGATGACCCCGCCGCTCACGAAGGTGGGCGCGGCGTCGAGCGCCTGCAGAGCGGTGACGAGCATGCCGGTCGACGTGGTCTTGCCGTGCGCGCCGGCGATCGAGACGAGCCGGCGGCCGCCGATGAGCCAGTACAGGGCCTGCGAACGGTGGATGACCGGCATCCCCCGCTCCTTCGCCGTCACGAACTCGGGGTTCTCCGGCCAGATGGCCCCGGTGTGGATCACGGTGTCGGCGTCGCCGAGGTTCGCGGCATCGTGCCCGACGTGCACGCGGGCGCCGAGCGCGGCGAGTTCGCGCAGCGCCTGGCTGTCGGCGCGGTCGGATCCGGAGACGCGGATGCCGCGCTCGAGGAACATGCGCGCAAGTCCCGACATACCGGAACCGCCGATGCCGATGAAGTGCGCAGCCTCGATGGACTCGGGAATGGGAAGGCTCAGGTCGGGTCTGATCATGACCTGTCAAGCCTAAGCGGGCGGGCTGGGGGCTCGGCCCCGGCACGCTGGCACGGTTCCCGAACCCTCGGTCACTGACCCCGAAGGGCCCGGTCGACGAGGGCCACGACATTCTCGGTGCCGGTGCGGATTCCGACGGATGCCGCGGCCGCGGTCATCGCCGTGCGCCGCGCGGCATCGGCCAGCAGCGGGATGACCTCCGTGCGCACCCGCCCGGGCGTGAACTCGCTGTCAGGGATGACGACCGCCGCACCGGCGCGCACCGCGGATGCGGCGTTGAGTGCCTGCTCCCCGTTGCCGACCGCGTACGGGACGTATACCGCCGGGATGCCGAGCGCGCTGATCTCGCTCACGGTGGCGGCTCCGGCGCGCGACACGATGAAGTCGGCGATCGCGAACGCCAGGTCCATCCGATCGACGTAGCGCTGCAGGCAATAGCCTGCCACGCCCGGATCGACGAGCTCGGACTTCTCCCCCGTGACGTGCAGCAGCTGCCAGCCGGCGTCCAGCACGTCCTGCCAGGCACCACCGAAGGCCGCATTGAGCTGCCGGGCGCCGAGCGACCCGCCGAACACGAGGAGCGTCGGACGATCGGGGTCGAGCCCGAAGTGGGCAGCTGCCTCGGCGCGCAGCCCCTGGCGGTCGAGGTCGACGATCTCACGGCGCAGCGGCATCCCGACCACGGTGCCGCCCCGGAGCCGGGTCCCCGCGAAGGCCACTCCGACGGCGGCGGCCCGGCGCGCGCCCAGCACGTTGGCGAGCCCTGGCTTGGCGTTGGCCTCGTGCACCACGTACGGCACGTGCGCGCGCGCGGCCGCGACATAGGCCGGCGCCGACGCGTAGCCGCCGAAGCCAACGACCACGTCG
>NZ_JBFUFC010000137.1:0-10263 GCF_056403635.1 Microbacterium sp. P2_F9
TGCGCTCAGGCGCTCCAAGACCCATCCGCCTGCGCACGAAGCGCTGGTCGCGGGGGCCGGGGAGAAGCGCGAATAGAATCGTTCAGTGACCACAGCCGCCGTCGGCGCTCCCGGCTCGCCCCGGCGCTATCTCCACTCGCTGTGGCTCCTCTCCTCGCGCGATCTGCGCGTGCGCTATGCCACGAGCGCCCTCGGATACCTGTGGTCGGTGCTGGACCCGCTCGTCATGAGCGCGATCTACTGGTTCGTGTTCACGCAGGTGTTCMATCGCACCGTCGGGCACGAGCCGTACATCGTCTTCCTGCTCACCGCTCTCCTGCCGTGGGTGTGGTTCAACTCCTCGGTCTCGGACTTCACGAAGGCGTTCAGCAAGGACGCGCGGCTGGTCCGCTCGACGGCCATTCCCCGATCCATCTGGGCGAATCGGGTGGTCCTCACCAAGGGGATCGAGTTCCTCTTCTCGCTGCCCGTCTTGATCGCCTTCGCGATCCTCACCGGCGCTCACGTGGGATGGGGCGTGCTGTGGTTCCCGGTCGCAGTGATCCTCCAGACCGTGCTCCTCGTCGGGCTGGGCCTGCTGGTCGCGCCGCTCTGCGTGCTGTACACCGACCTCGAGCGAACGACCAGGCTCATCCTGCGGGCGCTCTTCTACGCGTCGCCGATCATCTACGGAGTCTCCGATCTGCCCGCGCCCTTCGAGACGCTCGCGGCGTTCAACCCGCTCGCCGGGATCTTCACCCTCTACCGCGCGGCGTTCTTCACCGAGACGTGGGATTCGTTCGTCGTCATCGTGGGAGCCATCATGTGCTTCGCGTTCCTCGCGCTCGGGATGTTCGTCTTCGGCCGGCTCGAGCGACCTGTGCTGAAGGAGCTGTGATGGCCGCGGCATCCGATTACGCGATGGAGGTCTCGGGTCTCGGCATCCGATTCCGGCGCAACCGCCGAGGGCGCCGGAGCTTCAAGGACCTGTTCGCGGGCGCGAAGCGCCGCTCGCGTCCAGGCGAGTTCTGGGCGCTGCGAGACGTGTCGTTCACCGTCAAACCGGGGGAGTCGATCGGCGTCGTCGGGCGAAACGGTCAGGGCAAGTCGACGCTGCTCAAGCTCGTCGCCGGCGTGCTCATCGAGGACGAAGGAACCGTGGCGGTCAATGGCGGCGTCGCGCCGCTCATCGAGATCACGGGCGGCTTCGTCGGCGACCTCACGGTGCGCGAGAACGTCCGCCTGGCGGCAGGACTGCACGGGATGTCGCGCGCCGAGGTCTCGCGGCGGTTCGACGGCATCATCGAGTTCGCCGAGATCGCCGACTTCGTCGACACCCCCTACAAGCACCTCTCGAACGGCATGAAGGTGCGTCTCGCCTTCTCCGTGGTGTCGCAGCTGGACGAGCCGATCCTCCTCGTCGACGAGGTGCTCGCCGTGGGCGACCGGGCTTTCCGAGAGAAGTGCTACAAGCGGATCGATGAGCTGCTCGCCGAAGGCCGCACGCTCTTCTTCGTCAGCCACAGCGAGAAGGACCTGCGTCGCTTCTGCACGCGCGGCCTGTATCTCGACAAGGGACGACTGGCGATGGATGCCCCGATCGCCGAGGTGCTCGACCGCTACAACGCGGACTACGTGACTGGCTGAGCCCCTGACGCCTCGAGTGGCGGCATCGGCTGCCACGAGGCATCCTTCGCAATCCTGCGTCCGTCGCGGATGCCGCGGAAGAGGTTGCTCGTGCCGCGCACCTTCCGCTCCACGAAGAGCAGCCGGATGATCTCCTTCGCGAAGGTCAGGAACGACCCCACGGCGAAGTAGACCGGACGGTAGGTGCCCTGCGTCTGGAAGTAGTGCTTCATGTGACCGCGATTGCGCATGATGTAGTACCGGTACGCGTCGCTCGAGGCGTTGAGGTGCCGGATGCCCATGTCCCACTGCTTGATCTCGCGGGTGCGGCGCAGCACGAACTCGTTCACGATCACCGAGCGCGTCCGGCGCGAGGCGAGATAGCCGTACACCGAGTCGTCCCAGTAGATGAAGAAGCGGGGGTCGGGCAGGCCGATCTCGGCGACCACGTCGCGGTGGATGAACATGCCCTCGAAGCATCCGCTGTTCATCGGCCGGAAGCCGCGTTCGTCGAACGTTGCAGGGGCGAACGGAATCGGGATGCCGAGCGGGATGGAGAGGCGATACTGCCAGTAGAACTCGCTGCCGTCGTAGTCGTAGCGGCGTCCCTGGATGCTCTTGAACCTCGGCGCCCAGGCGCCCATGCGGGCGAGCCCGTCGGGGATGACCTCGACGTCGTCGTCCATGAGCCACATCCAGGTGGAACCGAGCTCGTACGCGACGCGCATGCCCTCGCTGAACCCGCCGGAGCCGCCCGTGTTCGTATCGAGTCGGTGGTAGACGAGCTCGGTGCCCAGGCGCTCGCGGTACGACTCGACGACTTCAGTCGTGTCGTCGACGGAGGCGTTGTCGATGATCACGACGTGGCCCGGCTTCGGATCCATCACGACGATGCTCTCGAGGAGTCGCGTGAGGAGGGCCGAACGGTTGTAGGTGACGATCGCGATCGTCGCGGACGCGGGGTCGAAAGCTGCAGTCGTCATCAAGGCAGGGGAACTGTCGGAGGCAAGAGGCATGGCCCGAGAATCCTACCGTGCCTCACCGCGGTTCCCCCTGGACGTGCGGAAGCTCCGGCTCGACCTCGGTGACGTCGATCCGTTCGCGCCACGAGCGTGATTGCCCCGCCCGCACGGCGCAGAGCACCAGGAGAAGCCACCCGAAGCCGGACAGCGTGAAGCTCTCGAACATCGAGTCGACCAGGAGCGCGACCAGGGTCAGCGGCGTCCAGGCGTAGATGATCGAGCGGCGCTCGCTCGCGACGAGCCACGCGCGGACGAACGCGACGACGGCCAGGGCCAGGAAGGCCAGCAGCCCGATCCAGCCGAGCTGGAGGAGCACATCGAAGTAGGCGTTCAGGGCGGTCGCGTGCGAGCGGCCCAGCGAGTAGTTCATCGCAATGAAGGGGAACTCGCCCTGCGCCCACGGGCCGAACCAGCCCCAGCCCTGCACCGGGTGCACGCGGACATAGGTGAGCAGGGTGGCCCAGAGGTTGGCCCGCATCGAGAAGTCGCTGCCCGCACCGAGCCAGGCGATGATCTGGTGCCGCAGCGTGTACGCGACCCCGATCCCGACCACGAGCACACCCGCGAACACCCACTGCACGGCGGTCCCGCGGTCCGGCGAGGTGTGCCGCACGAGCGCCAGCGCGCCGGTGGCAACGGCCACGGCGGCGGCGAGGACGACGACGGTCGGAGAGTCCGAGAGCACCGCGCTCACCCCGCCCAGCACGACGGAATACAGCGACAGGCCAGGGGGGACGGACTGGGTGCGGTACTCGATKAGGAAGGTGATCAGCGCGATGACCGCCGCGAACCCGAGGAGGTTCCTCGTGCCGAAGACGCCCTGGATGGGCCCCAGCTGGGCGATGTTCCCTTGGATTCCGAGGAAGCCGAGGGGCGTGTCCAGGAGGATGCCGGAGAGGATCTCGAGGCCGAGTGACAGCGTGAGCAGCACTCGGAGCACGTCGCCGAGCGACCGCACGGTCTGGAGCGTGTCGCGGACGTGGCCGATCGTCACCGCGATCAGGGCCAGCGCTGCCGCGGCGACCCAGCTCCACAGCGTCTGCGTCACATCGGTGGTCCAGAATGCGCTCACCAGCGCCCAGCCGAGGAAGGCGAGCAATGTGGTCGGGACCAGCCGGATGAGGGAGATCTCGCGACGCCGGGCGACCAGCATCCCGATCGCGAACGCGCACAGCCCGGCGAGGATCGTCGCGTAGGTCACCCGCCCGGCGAGACGCTCGATCAGGACCGAGCCGAACACCGCGCCCAAAGCCGCGAGGGTGAATGCGCGGGCGAAGGATGCCGAGGCCAGCACCCCGCCCACCCCTCGGGGTGCGTCTGTCACGACGCCTGCTTCGCAGGCTCGCCGCGTTCGATCGCGAGGGACTGCTCCGCGGGACCCTCCCCGATGTGGGGCGCCTGCTTGATCTTGAAGCCGAGCATGACCAGGAACATCCAGCCCCACAGCAGCAGGGGCGAGGACTCGGCGAACCCCTGCACGAGCAGGATCGCGCCGACGAGCGTGGGCAGCAGCGACAGCGCGGAGTACGGCCGGTCGTCGCGGAGATCCCAGCGGGGGCGGTCCACGGCGAAGAACCAGGCACGCCAGATGAAGGCGAGATAGGTCAGGCCCATCAGGATCAGCCCGATGATGCCCAGCTGGAAGAAGACGTCGACCCACATATTGTGGGCCTGCATGACGGTCTGGCCGTGGTCGGTGATCCAGGCGTCGAAGGCCGGATCGGCAGGGTTCCACGGCGTGGCGAATCCCCAGCCGGCGATCGGCCGCTCCTGAGCCTTCGCGATCACGGCCTGCCAGATGTCCTCGCGGCCGGTGAGGTCGGAGTCGCGCCCGAAGGCAGCGAAGAGCCGTTCGCGCAGGAGCCATGCGGTGGTCGCTCCGCCGACTCCGACGACGAGATAGCCGATGTAGTACGGCAGGCGATCTCCGGGCTTTCGGGCGCGGCGCATCAGCAGCACGGTGACCAGCACGACCCCGACGGCGCAGGCCGCGACGTACGCGGTCGCGGATCCGGCGCGGATCATCAGGTAGGCGGACAGCCCGATCCACACCCAGAGCAGGGCCCGCCTCGGGGCGCCGGCGGCGAGCCGGATGGCGAACACGATGATGGCGAGGAGGCACAGTGGGCCGAGGAGGTTGGCGTTGCCGACGATCCCCTGGATGCGCCCGCCCTCGAAGAGATTGTTGCGCGACCAGTATTCGATGGGGTCCGCGTTCTCCGGGAGCGGCGCGAACCCGGGCATCACGGGCTTCTGGATGAAGATCGACACCCACAGCTCGAACAGCAGCGACAGTCCGATGACCCACTTGAGCGCCGACGCGATGGCACGCACGAGCTCTCGCCAGGTGAGCGCGGCTCCGACGAAGAGCGCCTGGAGCGTCGTGATGACCAGCAGCAGCAGGGTGAGCGCGGTCGTCTGCGGCCAGGCCGACCACAGCAGCGACAGCATCGCCCACGCGACATACGCCAGGGCGAACTCGGGCAGCCGGCGCCACTGCACGAGCGGGCGGACGAGGAACCACAGGACCGCGGAGAGGATTCCTCCGGCGATGGTCAGGAAGGTGGTCCCCAGCTGGCCGATGGCGTGCAACCAGGCGGTTCCGGACAGCGCCATGAAGAGCACGAAGATGCACCACGCGCGCAGCAGGAGATGACGCGTCGTCTCGCGCTCAGGGGCGGTCGGCAGCGCCGACGCCGGGTGCTTCGTGTGCAGCGCCATGGTGGAATCAGGGTACCCCGCAGGCGCCGTTAGGCTGGGCCCATGCTGGTCCCCCTCGTGAACGAGCCGCGCAATTACGCCTGGGGGTCCCGCACCCTCATCGCCGAGCTGGAGGGGCGGGCTCCGGCACCGCACCCCGAGGCGGAGATCTGGTTCGGCGACCATCCTGGCGACCCCGCGCTCGTGCCCGACGGGCGGCCGCTCGGGGCATGGCTCGCGACCGAGGGCGCCGCAGCGGGTGGCCCCGCGCGACTGCCGTACCTGCTGAAGCTCCTGGCCGCGGCATCCCCCCTCTCCATCCAGGCCCATCCATCCAAAGCGCAGGCGGAGGAGGGCTTCGCCCGTGAGGAGGCGGCCGGAGTCCCTCGCGACGCGGGGGAGCGGACCTACCGCGACGACAACCACAAGCCCGAGCTGATCGTGGCGGTGAGCGAGACCTTCGCCGCGCTGGCGGGCCTTCGCCCCCTCGACGCCACCCGGCGGCTGCTCGACGCACTGGGTCCGGCCGGTGCGGCGCTGGCGCGGCGGCTCGACTCGCCGGATGAAGCGGGTGCGCTGCGGGACGCGATCGCGTGGCTGCTCTCCGGTGACGCGCAGGCCGAGGTCGACGAGATCGTCTCGGCGGTCGCATCGGMGGATGCCCCGGAGTTCGATGCGGAGCTCACCACTGCCCGCCGCATCATCGGCTCCGCGGATCCCGGCGACCCCGGCATCGTGGTGGCCCTGCTCATGAATCTCGTCACGCTGCGCCGCGGCGAGGCGATCTTCGTGCCCGCCGGTGTGCTGCACGCCTACCTGGAAGGCCTCGGCGTGGAGCTGATGGCGGCGAGCGACAACGTGCTGCGCGGCGGGCTCACGCCGAAGCACATCGATGTCGCGGAACTGCTGACGGTGCTCGATTCCACCCCCGGACCCCCGCCGATCCTTCGGCCCGCGCTGCTCGCCGGCGGGATCGAGCGCTTCGACCCTGGCATGCCGGACTTCGCGCTTCTGCACGTGCGGGTCGCCGACGACGCCCCGGTGGACGTGCCGATCACKGGGGTGGCCATCGCGCTCGCGACGCGCGGGTCGGTGGAGATCTCCGGGGGAGCCTCCGCGGAGCACGCGACGCTGATCCCCGGCGCGGCGGTGCTCGCGACAGAGGACGAGGGGATGCTGCGCCTCCGCGGATCGGGCGAGGTCTTCGTCGCCGTGCCGGGCGCCACCGGCTGATCTGCGGCGTCGAACGGGGTGGGCCGCCCATCTGGAGAATTCGTTACCTGCCCGCGACACGCCGTCGGCGCGTCGTGAACCCTCAATCCAGGGGTGAGGCTTTACGATCTGCGACTTGACCCAGGCGAACTACACGGGTGTAATTACACGTACACGCGAACCTGCGTGGGGGGCTACACAGGTGGGAGACGAGATGGCGGGCTCACAGTACCGTTCCGGCGTTCCCGACAATTGGTTCGTCGATCCGGTCAATCTCGGCGTACCAGGAGTACGGCGGCCGCTCGAGGCCGACGACGGAAATCCGCTCGGATGGCAGACAGATGCGCTCTGCGCGCAGACCGATCCGGAAGCTTTCTTCCCGGAGAAGGGCGGCTCGACGCGCGATGCGAAACGCGTCTGCACGACGTGCGACGTGCGCGGTGAGTGCCTCGAATACGCGCTGCAGAACGACGAGCGCTTCGGAATCTGGGGCGGGTTGAGCGAGCGAGAACGTCGCAAGCTCAAGCGTCGCGCCAGCTGACGACCGAGAACCGGGATCGCGGGGCGCGCCGAGGCGGCGCCCGGCTCTGGTGGATGCCCGGCCTAGGCTGACGACGTCATGCCCGGCCGAGTCCACGCCCTTCTCGTCGTGCGCCCCGACGGGCGCGCACCGGCGGCGTTCCATCTGCGCCGGACGCTGGCGGCCGTCGCGGCGCAGTCGCGTCCTGTCGATGCCCTGACCATCGTCATCTGCGGCGATGACCCGGGGATCGCCGAGATCGCTGCCGCGGCACCGGCGGAATCGGTGATCACCGCGCCCGCGCGCACCCGGTTCGCGGAGGCCACCGCGATCGCCGCTCGGCGGGTCGACGCCGACGCGATCTGGCTGCTCGCTCAGGACACGGCGCCGGAGCGGGAAGCGCTGAGCCGCCTCGCCGGGGCACTCGAGCTGTCGCCCTCGGTCGCCTTCGTCGCGCCCAAGCTCGTGCGCTGGGACGACCGGTCCACGATCGTCTCCCTCGGCGTGAGCGTCACCCGCCTCGGGCGAACGGTCGGACTCGCGGACGGCGAGCTGGACCAGGGCCAGCATGACGCCGTCGAGGACGTGCTCGGCGCGGATGTGCGCGGCATCCTGATCCGCAGCGAGAACTGGCGCGAGATCGGCGAGATCGACCCCGCCCTGGCCGGTGCGGATGAGGGCCTCGACCTCGGGGTGCGGGCGCGCCTGGCCGGCGCGCGCATCGCGCTCGTGCCGCGCGCCCTCGTGGCGGTCGCCGGCGACGGGGTGGCAGAGCGGGCGACACCTCGCACCAGCGGAAGTCGTGTCCAGCGTGCGATCGCGACGCGGACCGCCGAGCTGCACCGCCGACTGGCGTACGCGAATGTCGTCGCACTGCCGTTCCTCTGGCTCGCGCTGCTGCCGCTCGCCGCGTGGCAGACGCTCGTGCTGCTCGTGCGCAAGCAGCCAGGGCTCATCCCGGCGGAATGGGCCGCATCGGTCCTCGCCCTCGTGCGAGTCGGGGCGGTGGCGCGGGCCCGCGCTCGCATCCGCCGCGCGCGCCGGACCGGTTGGTCGCAGCTCGCACCCCTGCGGGTGTCCGGTTCGGAGCTGCGATCCCGATGGGACGCGGGCGAGACCGATTCAGACGCGCTCCGCGGCGAGCTGCGATTCTTCTCCGGCGGGGGTGCCTGGCTCGTCCTGACCGCGCTCGTCGCCTCGATCGCCGCCTTCCCCGCGCTGCTCGCCGCCCCCGTGATCGGGGGCGGAGCGCTGCAGCCGCTGCGAACGGTGGTCGCCCAGCTGTGGGGCGACGCCGCCTACGGCCGGCGCGCCCTGGGCGTGGACACGATCGGCCCCRCCGACCCGTTCGCCGCTGTGATCGCGGTGATCGGCAGCGCGTGGCCGTCCGAGCCCTCGCGCGCGATCGTCCTGCTGTGGGTGCTCGCGCTCCCGGTCGCCGCACTGGGGGGCTGGTTCGTCGCGACCCGCGTCACCGATCGCTCCGTGCTGCGGATCACCGGCGGCGCCGCCTGGGCGCTGGCGCCGACGTTTCTCGCCGCCCTCGTCGAGGGCAGACCGACCGCGGTGATCGCGCATCTGCTGCTTCCCTGGCTGTTCTACGCCGGCGCGGTGGCGCACCGCTCCTGGGTGGCGGCGGGTGCGGCATCCGTCCTCCTGGTCGGCGTGATCGCCTGCGCGCCGTCGCTCGCGCCCGCCCTCGTCGCGCTCTGGGTGCTGGCGCTGCTCCTGGCGATCGTGCGCCAGGCCGGCCGTGGCACCGCGCACCTCATCTGGGTGATGGTGCCCGCGCTCGTGTTCGCGGCGCCGCTCGTGCTGCACCAGCTGCTCGCCGGCGAGCCGTGGGGGCTGCTCGCCGACCCGGGCGTGCCCTGGGCAGGTCCCCAGGTCGCCGCCGACGCCGCCGGTCGAGCGATGCTCGCTGCCGGCTTCCCGACCGCGGATCCCGGCGGGTGGGGCGCGTTCCTCGCCGGCGCCCCGACCTGGTGGGTGCCGCTGCTCGCGGCGCCTCTCGCCGTGCTGGCGTTGATCTCCCCCCTCACCCAGCGGTGGGCGGCCGGGGTGGCGTGCCTCGTGGTGGCGGCGGCCGGAATCGCCACCTCCTTCGCCGCGGTCGGGATCGCCGTGGCGTTCGCACAGTCCGCCGTGGTCCCGATCTGGCCCGGGGCGGGCGTGAGTCTCGCCTGGCTGGGCGCGATCGGAGGCGCCCTGGTGGCTCTGGACTCCGGGCTCGCACCGCGCCTCGGGGCCGCGAGGGCGGTGACGGCGGTCGTAGTGCTCGGGGCGCTTGCCGTGCTCGCGGTGCCCGCCCTGACGGCGACGTCGCGCGGTGCCGCTTTCCTCACGACGGGACCTGCGAGCACGCTGCCCGCCTACGTCGCGGCCGAGGGCCGTGACGATCCGAATGTCGGCACCATGATCCTCACCCCCCAGAGCGCGGGCGGTGTCGCCGCCGAAGTCGTCTGGGGTGGGAGCGAGACGATCGGCGGGCAGGCGACGATCGTCTCCACCCGGTCCGAGGCCGACGATGGCGACGTCGCGCTCGCCCATCTCGCCGCCGACCTCGTCGCCGAGGCGGCCGGCCCCGCCGTCGAGGACCTCGCAGCTCAGGGCGTGGAATTCGTGCTGCTGGCGCCGACGGCGCCGACCGAGTCCGATGCAACCAGGGGGTTCCGGCTCGCGGCCCAGACCTCGCTAGACCAGCGCGACGGCCTCGACGCGGTCGGGGAGACCACCAAGGGCACGCTGTGGCGCGTCACGATCCCGGTCGCGCCGCGGGCCGAGGCATCCGTCCCCGCGTGGGCGGGCTGGATCGTTCCGACGCAGCTCGCGATCATCGCGATCGCGCTCCTGCTGGCGGTGCCGACGTCTTCGACCCGCCGCGCCGCGCAGCGCACCTCGCGCATCGTCGGGCCGTACTGGCGGGAGGGCCGATGAGCGATCGACTGCCCTTCCKCTGGGCGACCACGGGAACCCGGGTGCTGGCCGGCACCCTTGTGGCGGCCGGCTTCGTCGTCGCCACGGTCACGGCGGTCGCGCTGCCCTGGCCCACCGTCACCCGCGAACCGGTGTCGATCGTCGCCGTGCCGGCGCCGGAGGCGAATGTCCTCGCGTGCGATGGGGCGCTCCTGGTCCAGGGCCGGGACGCGGCCGCCGCGGGCACCCTGGCGGCGGCGGCGCCCCAGTCGACGACGTCGGGGGTAC
>NZ_JBFUFC010000138.1:0-10218 GCF_056403635.1 Microbacterium sp. P2_F9
GTGCAGATCGGCATCGTCGCCACCGGTGGCCTGGTGCGGCTGACCGGATCGGGGCTCGGCTGCCCGACCTGGCCGCGCTGCACCGACGGTTCGCTCGTGGCGACGCCCGAGATGGGCATCCACGGTGTCATCGAGTTCGGCAACCGGATGCTGACGTTCGTCCTGGTGATCGTCGCGGTGATCACCTTCCTCTTCGTCTTGCGCCTCCGTCGCGAGCGCCGGGACCTGTTCGCTCTGGCGGTCGGGATCGGCCTGTATGTGCCGCTGCAGGCGATCATCGGCGGCATCACGGTGCTGACGAACCTGAACCCGTACGTCGTGGGCCTGCACTTCTTCGCGTCCGCCGTACTGGTCGCGCTCTCCGCCGTCTTCGTGGCGCGGGTCTACGCCACCCCCGGCCCGCGGGTTCGGGCCGTCGCACGCTGGTACGCCGTGATGGCGCACATCACGAGCGCGCTCGTGCTGGTCACGGTGGTCGTCGGCATCCTGGTCACCGGCTCGGGGCCGCACGCCGGCGACGGCGGCGCCGCGCGCAACGGGCTGAACCCAGAGTTCATGCAGCACGTGCATTCGTGGCCCGCCTACGCGCTGCTGGGCGCCACGCTGGTGCTGTTCGTCGGGTCGTGGCGCACTCCGCCCGCGCTGCGCCAGCGACTGTGGGTCGGCCTGCTGCTCGGCGTGGAGCTGCTCCAGACCGCGGTGGGTCTGTGGCAGGCGCGCACGGGATTGCCGATCCTCCTCGTCAACATCCACCTGACCCTCGCGGTGGGCCTCGTCGCCGCGATGACCGCGGTGGTGATGCACCTGAAGACGCCCGTCGAGTCGGCCGTCGCGGCCGCGGTGCCGGCCGCCGCGGCAGCCGGTCGTTGACAGGGAATCCATAGAGTCCGCATATCATCGGCACGGTCGCGCACCGCACACTTGCGGATGCCGCGGCAACCCCGTGCCCGGAGTCCAGAGGAGTCACCACTCATGCCCACCCGTCCCCGTCTCGTCCGCAGCATCCCGTTCTGGGGTCTTGTCCTCGTGTCGATCGCGACGGCCGTCGCCGGAGCCCTGCTCCTCGTCGACAAGCTCGGCTCGATGACCACGACGCTCACTGACGGCAGCGCCACCGGCGTCGACGTCTACGTCGGCCAGTCCATCGCCGTCCTCGGCGCCATCCTGCTCGGTGCCGGCGTCATCGGCGTCCTGCTCGCTCTTGCGGTCGCCACCGCCGCGAGCCTCCGTCCGGTCGCGCCCGTCGAGATCGTCGGCCCGATCGACTGGACCGCCGAGGAGCCGTCCGACCTCGACCTCGACGAGCCCGCGGCGGCTGTCGAGTCCGAAGAGGCCGTCCTCGCGCGCTGACCCGCTCGCTGAGCGAAAAGAGACCCGCACTTCTTCGGAAGTGCGGGTCTCTTTCGTCGTACGCAGATCAGAAGGGCAGGAGCGGGTCGACCGCGATCGCCACGAACAGCAGCGTCAGGTAGGTGATCGACGCGTGGAACACGCGCATCGGACGCGGCTCGGTGCCACGCACGGCGCGGCCGTAGAGGCGGTGCGATTCATAGATGAACCAGCCGCCGAACACCAGCGCGGACACGGTGTAGACCAGGCCCATGCCTGCGACCGGGATCAGCAGCAGCGAGCAGGCCACGGCCGCCCAGGCGTAGAGGATGACCTGGAGCCCGACCTGCGACCCGGTGCGCGTGGACCCGAGCATCGGGACGTCGACCTCGTCGTACTGCTCCTTGTATTTCATGGACAGCGGCCAGTAGTGCGGCGGCGTCCAGAGGAACACGAGTGCGAACAGGATGACCGGCGGCCATGCGAGGGACCCCGTCACCGCGGTCCAGCCGATCAGCACGGGGAAGCATCCCGCGATCCCGCCCCACACGATGTTCTGCTCGGTGCGGCGCTTGAGGATCATCGTGTAGATGACGACATAGAAGAAGATCGCGACCGCCGACAGCGTGGCCGCCAKCCAGTTGGTCGTCACCCAGAGCCACACCGTCGAGACGACGGCCAGGGTCCAGGCGAAGATGAGCGCTCCGCGCGGCGAGACTTCGCCGGTCACGAGCGGACGGTTCACCGTGCGCTGCATGTGCGCGTCGATGTCGCGGTCGAGGTACATGTTGAAGGCGGCGGCGGAGCCGGCGCTCATCGAGCCGCCGATCACCGTGGCGACGACGAGCCAGAGGCTCGGCAGTCCACCCTCGGCGAGGATCATGACCGGCACGGTAGTGACGAGCAGAAGCTCGAGCACACGCGGCTTGGTCAGCGCGATGTAGKCGCGGATCGTTCGGCCGATCGGCCTGCGGGTGACCGTGGCCGTCTTATGCGACGTCGTGGTGATGTGGATCGCCCCCTCCGAAGCCGCCGCGATGACCTCACAAGTGTATGACACGGCGTCCCATCGCCCTGCCGCAGCACCCTCACAATCGCCGCGGTGCGTTCGTGCGGTCGCGGATACGAACCGGACACGCCTTCGACACTCCCTTGAGCGGTCGCCGTGTCACACTCGCGTCATCCAGCGCCACGCATGACCACCTGGGAATGCCCCTTCGGTATGCTGAAAGAAGACGCGCGCCCCGCGCCGATCCCCCTCCCCCAATGACGGTTGAGGATGCGGACGGGCAGTTGGGCGCGCACCGTGAGAAAGGCGACCGAGTGTCGGAACTGCGTTGGGATGAAATCGATCGGCGCGCGGTGGACACCGCGCGCGTGCTTGCGGCGGATGCCGTGGAGAAGGTGGGCAACGGACACCCCGGGACGGCCATGAGCCTCGCGCCGGCCGCGTACCTCCTCTACCAGCACGTGCTGCGCCACGACCCGGCGGACACGCACTGGGCCGGACGTGATCGGTTCATCCTCTCGGCGGGCCACTCGTCGCTGACGCAGTACGTGCAGCTGTATCTCGGTGGATTCGGACTCGAGCTCGATGACCTGAAGTCGCTGCGCACCTGGGGCTCGCTCACCCMGGGCCACCCCGAGTTCGGCCACACCAAGGGTGTCGAGATCACCACCGGCCCGCTCGGCCAGGGGCTGTCTTCGGCCGTGGGCTTCGCCTACGCGGCGCGCTACGAGCGCGGTCTGTTCGATCCGGACGCCGCCGCCGGCGCATCGCCGTTCGATCACTTCATCTACGTCATCGCGGGCGACGGCGACCTGCAGGAGGGCATCACCTCCGAGGCATCCTCCCTCGCCGGCCACCAGGCCCTCGGCAACCTGATCGCGATCTACGACTCCAACCAGATCTCGATCGAGGACGACACCAATGTCGCGTTCACCGAGGATGTCGCGGGGCGCTACGAGTCCTACGGCTGGCACGTGCAGACGGTGGACTGGAAGCAGACCGGCGAGTACGTCGAGGACGTCCCGGCGCTGCACGATGCGCTCGAGGCCGCGAAGGGCGAGACGAGCAGGCCGTCGATCATCATCCTGAAGACGATCATCGGCTGGCYGTCCCCCGGCAAGCAGAACACCGGCAAGATCCACGGCTCCGCCCTCGGTGGCGACGAGCTCGCCGCGACGAAGAAGGTGCTCGGCTTCGACCCCGCTGAGAACTTCGCCGTCGCGGACGACGTGATCGCGCACACCCGTCAGCTGGGCGAGCGCGGCGCTGCAGCGCACGCGGAATGGCAGACGAGCTTCGACGAGTGGGCGGCCGCGAACCCCGAGCGCAAGGCGCTGTTCGACCGGCTCGCCGCGAAGGAGCTGCCCGAGGCCATCGCCGACGCGCTGCCGGTCTTCGAATCCGGCAAGGAGGTGTCGACCCGGGCCGCTTCCGGCGTCGTCATCAACGCCCTCGCCGCGGAGCTCCCCGAGCTGTGGGGCGGATCGGCCGACCTCGCGGAGTCGAACCTCACCACGATCAAGGATGCGAAGTCCTTCATCCCGGCCGAGTGGTCGACGCACGAGTGGTCCGGCGACCCGTACGGCCGCGTGCTGCACTTCGGCATCCGCGAGCACGCGATGGGCGCCATCGTCAACGGCATCATCCTGCACGGGCCGACCCGCGCGTTCGGCGGCACGTTCCTGATCTTCAGCGACTACATGCGCCCCGCGGTGCGGCTGGCCGCCCTGATGAACATCCCGTCGATCTACGTCTGGACCCACGACTCCGTCGCCCTCGGCGAGGACGGGCCCACCCACCAGCCGATCGAGCAGCTCGCGACGCTCCGCGCGATCCCGAACTTCACGGTCGTGCGCCCGGCGGACGCGAACGAGACGTCGGTCGTCTGGCTCGAGCTGCTCCGCCGCACCGGCGGCCCGGCCGGCCTCGCACTCACCCGGCAGAACATCCCGGTGTTCCCCCGTGGCGAGGGTGCGGCATCCGGTGATGTCTTCGCATCGGCGGCCAACGCCACCAAGGGCGCGTACGTCCTGGCCGAGGCGCCCAGTGGAACCCCCGATGTGATCCTCATTGGCACCGGCTCCGAGGTGCAGCTCGCCGTGGCCGCCCGGGAGACGCTCGCCGCCGAGGGCATCAACGCCCGCGTCGTGTCGGCGCCCTCGCTCGAGTGGTTCGCCGAGCAGGACGAGGCGTACCGCGAGTCGGTGCTTCCCGCCGCCGTCACCGCCCGCGTCTCCGTCGAGGCCGGGATCGGCCTCACCTGGCGCGGCATCGTCGGCGACAACGGCCGCTCGGTCTCGATCGAGCACTTCGGCGCCTCCGCCGACTACAAGACCCTGTTCCAGAAGTTCGGCATCACTGCCGACGCCGTCATCCAGGCGGCACGCGAGACCATCGCGGCCGTGGAAGCGGCCATCAGCATCAAGGAGAACGCATGAGCACCCCCACTGAGCAGCTGACCGCCGAGGGCGTCAGCATCTGGCTCGACGACCTGTCGCGTTCGCGGATCACCTCCGGCAACCTCGCCGAGCTGATCGCCACGCGCAACGTCACCGGTGTCACCACGAACCCGACGATCTTCGCCGGCGCACTGTCGAACGGGCACTCCTACGAGGCGCAGGTCGCCGAGCTCGAGGCGGCCGGCGCGTCGACCGACGACGCGATCTTCCGGATCACCACCGACGACGTCCGCGACGCCGCCGACGTCTTCCGCCCGGTGTTCGACGCCAGCAACGGCGTCGACGGTCGCGTGTCCATCGAGGTCTCCCCCGATCTCGCGCACGACACCGCCGCGACGATCGCGCAGGCGAAGGAGCTGTGGGCGACGGTCGACCGGCCGAACGTGCACATCAAGATCCCCGCGACCAAGGCCGGCCTCCCCGCGATCACCGCCGTGCTGGCCGAGGGCATCTCGGTCAACGTCACCCTGATCTTCAGCCTGGAGCGCTACGCCGCCGTCATCGACGCATACCTCTCCGGCATCGAGCAGGCCAAGGCGAACGGGCACGACATCTCGGCGATCCACTCGGTCGCATCGTTCTTCGTGTCGCGCGTCGACACCGAGGTCGACAAGCGGCTCACCGCGATCGGCACCCCCGAGGCCGAGGCGCTCAAGTCCAAGGCCGGCGTCGCGAACGCGCGCCTCGCCTACGAGCTGTTCGAGCAGGAGTTCGCCACCGACCGCGCGAAGGCGCTGACGGATGCCGGAGCCAACGTGCAGCGTCCGCTCTGGGCGTCGACCGGCGTCAAGGACCCGGCGCTGCCCGACACGCTCTACGTCACGGAGCTCGTCGCCCCCGGCACCGTCAACACCATGCCGGAGAAGACGCTCGAGGCTACGTTCGACCACGGCCAGGTCGCCGGCGACACCGTCACGACGAACTACGCCGACGCGCACGGGGTGTTCGACCAGCTCGCCGCCGTCGGCGTCGACTTCGCCGATGTCACCCAGGTGCTCGAAGACGAGGGCGTGTCGAAGTTCATCGTCTCCTGGCACGAGCTCAAGGACACCGTGGCGAACGCGCTGGCCGCGTCGACCAAGGTCGCCGGATGACCTTCGCCATCCACCTGAGCGGCCACGTCAAGTCGGTGGTGGAAGCAACGCTCCCCGGCCTGGTGGCCGATCTGGTGGCGTCGGGTGTCACAGCAGGCGACTCATCGCTGTGGGGTCCGGCCGCCGAGGACGAGGCATCCCGCCGGCTCGGCTGGGTGGAGGCCGTCAGCGTCTCACGGCCGCTCGTGCCGGAGATCGTCGCCCTGCGCGACGAGCTCTGGGCGAAGGGCGTCACGCGCGTGGTTCTCGCGGGTATGGGCGGATCGTCGCTCGCACCCGAGGTGATCGCCCAGACCGCGGGTGTTCCACTGGTCATCCTCGACTCGACCGCGCCGGGCCAGGTGCTCGCCGCGATCGACGGCGACGCCGAGGCCGGCGGCCTCGCGCAGACCGTCCTCGTGGTGTCCTCCAAGTCCGGCTCGACCGTCGAGACCGACTCCGCCAAGCGGGCCTTCGAGGCCGCCTGGCGGGACCTCGGCATCGACCCAGCCGAGCGGATCGTCGTCGTGACCGATCCCGGTTCGCCGCTGGATGCCTCGGCTCGCGCCGCCGGGTACCGCGTCTTCAACGCCGACCCGACCGTCGGCGGGCGCTACTCGGCGCTCACCGCCTTCGGCCTGGTGCCCACCGGGCTCGCCGGCGCGGACATCTCCGAGCTCCTCGACGAGGCGGAGGCCAGCCTCCTCGAGCTCTCGATCGACAGCCCGGACAATCCATCGCTCGTCCTGGCCGCGGCGATCGCCGGCGGTGCGCCGCGGCGCGACAAGCTCGGGCTGGTCACCGACGGCACGCACATCGTGGGCCTGCCCGACTGGATCGAGCAGCTCGTCGCGGAGTCCACCGGCAAGGACGGCCTCGGCATCCTCCCCGTCGTCCTGCTCCCCGTCTCGCCCGAGATCGATGCGGCACCGGCGGATCTGCAGATCGTCCGGCTCGTCGACGAGGCCGCCCGCTTCCACCTGTTCGAGCACCACGAGGGCGAGATCCTCGTGAGCGGCTCGCTCGGCGCGCAGCTCGTCGTGTGGGAGTACGCCACCGCCATCGCGGGCCGGATGCTCGGGATCAACCCGTTCGACCAGCCGGACGTCGAGTCCGCCAAGATCGCCGCGCGCGGTCTGCTGGACGCACGCCCCGACCGGTCGGCACCGGCGTTCACCCTCGAGGGCGTCGAGGTGCGGGTGTCCGATCCCGAGCTCGCCGCCTCCGGTACGGTCGCCGGCGTGCTCGACGCGCTCTGGGCGCGCCTGCCCGAGGACGGCTACGTCTCGATCCAGGCGTACGTCGACCGCCTCCAGCTGCCGCAGCTCGCAGGGCTGCGCGAGCTGGTCGCCGCCGACTCGGGGCGCCCCACCACCTTCGGCTGGGGACCGCGCTTCCTGCACTCGACGGGTCAGTATCACAAGGGGGGCCCCGCCAACGGGGTGTTCCTGCAGATCCTGGAGCGCACGGATGTCGATCTCGAGATCCCTGGACTCCCGTTCACCTTCGGACAGCTCATCGAGGCGCAGGCAGCCGGAGACGCGAGTGTGCTCGCCGACCACGGTCGTCCCGTCGTCACCCTGACGCTCACCGACCCCCAGCTCGAGGTGCTCGTGCTCTTCGAAGCGGCCCAGTAGGAGCAGACACACTCAATGACCGCTGAGATCTCTCGCGAGCGCAACCCGCTTCGCGACGCCGATGACCGCCGCCTCAGCCGCATCGCCGGCCCGAGTGCCCTCGTCATCTTCGGCGTGACCGGTGACCTGTCCCGCAAGAAGCTGATGCCGGCGGTCTACGACCTCGCCAACCGGGGTCTCCTGCCTCCCGGCTTCGCGCTGGTCGGCTTCGCCCGTCGCGACTGGGAGGACGAGGACTTCGCCAAGGTCGTCTACGACGCGGTGAAGCAGCACGCCCGCACCGAGTTCCGGGAAGAGACCTGGAACCAGCTGCTGCAGGGCATCCGCTTCGTCTCGGGCGAGTTCGACAACCCGGAGTCATTCCGGAGCCTGCGCGAGACCGTCGAGCGGCTCGATACCGAACGCGGCACGATGGGCAACCACGCGTTCTACCTGTCGATCCCGCCGAAGGACTTCTCCGTCGTCGCGGCGCAGCTGAAGGCGTCGGGCCTCGTGGACGACACCGCCGACCAGCCGGAGCGCTGGCGTCGGGTCGTCATCGAGAAGCCGTTCGGGCACAACCTCGCCTCGGCACGCGAGCTGAACGACGCGCTGCGCACGGCGTTCCCGACCGACTCGATCTTCCGCATCGACCACTACCTCGGCAAGGAGACGGTCCAGAACATCCTGGCGCTGCGCTTCGCGAACGAGCTGTACGAGCCGCTCTGGAACCGCAATTACGTCGACCACGTGCAGATCACGATGGCCGAGGACATCGGCGTGAGCGGCCGCGCCGGGTACTACGACGGCATCGGCGCCGCACGCGACGTCATCCAGAACCACCTCCTGCAGCTCATGGCCCTGACCGCGATGGAAGAGCCCATCACCTTCAACGCCGCGGATCTCCGCGCCGAGAAGGAGAAGGTGCTCGCCGCGGTCACCCTTCCGGAAGACCTTTCGCTCGCCGCAGCACGCGGACAGTATGCGGGCGGCTGGCAGGGCGGCGAGCAGGTGCGCGGCTTCCTCGACGAGGACGGCATGGCCGAGAACTCGACGACCGAGACGTACGCCGCCGTGAAGCTGGAGATCAACACGCGACGGTGGGCGGGCGTGCCCTTCTACCTGCGCACCGGCAAGCGACTGGGCCGCAGGGTGACCGAGATCGCCGTGGTGTTCAAGCGCGCGCCGCAGCACCTGTTCTCGCGCAGCCAGACCTCCGAGCTCGGGCAGAACGCCCTGGTGATCCGCGTGCAGCCCGACGAGGGCGTCACGATCCGGTTCGGCTCCAAAGTTCCCGGCGCCGGCACGCAGGTGCGCGACGTCACGATGGACTTCGGCTACGGCCACGCTTTCACCGAGGCGAGCCCCGAGGCCTATGAACGCCTGATCCTCGACGTGCTTCTCGGCGACCCGCCGCTGTTCCCGCGACACGAAGAGGTCGAGCTGTCGTGGAAGATCCTCGACCCGATCGAGGAGTACTGGGCAAGCGAGGAAGGCCCGGTCGAGCAGTACTCCCCCGGCTCCTGGGGTCCCCCGTCTGCCGATGAACTGCTGGCCCGCGACGGCCGGATGTGGAGACGCCCGTGATCCTCGAACTTCCCGACACGACAGTCAGCAAGATCTCGCGCGCACTCGTGAGCGTGCGCGAAGAGGGCGGCGCTGTCGCCCTCGGCCGGGTGCTGACCCTCATCATCGCGACACGGCACGGCGCCGAGGAGACGGTGATCGAGGCGGCCAACGCGGCATCCCGTGAGCACCCGATGCGCGTCATCGTCCTCATGCTCGACGGCGGCGACGCCGAGCCTCGCCTCGATGCGGAGATCCGCGTGGGCGGCGACGCCGGTGCAAGCGAGGTCATCGTCGTGCGCGCGCACGGCGCGGCCGCATCCAACACCGAGAGCCTCGTCACCGGCCTGCTGCTCCCGGACGCCCCGGTCGTCGCCTGGTGGCCCGACTCGCCTCCGTCGGTGCCCTCGAAGTCGCCGCTCGGGCGGATCGCGCAGCGTCGGATCACGGATGCTTCGACCCGGCCGTACGAGCCGCACCGGCTCGCCGTGCTCGGCCAGAATCATGCCCCGGGCGACACCGACCTGGCCTGGACGCGACTCACCCACTGGCGCGAGCAGCTCGCCGCGGTCCTCGACCAGCCGCCCTTCGACGTCGTCACCGCTGTCGACGTGGCCGGCGCCAGCAGTTCGCCCTCGACGGCGCTGCTGGCCGCGTGGCTCCGGCTCATGCTCGACGTGCCGGTGACCTGGCGCTACCTGCCCGCGGACGAGTGGACCGACGGCATCAAGTCGGTCCGCCTCACCCGGGCGAGCGGCGACATCCTCCTGGAGCGCTCGTCGCCCGCGATCGCGTGCCTGAGCCAGCCCAATCAGCCGCAGCACGACCTCGTGCTGCCGCGGCGCAGCCTGCGCGAGTGCCTCGCGGAGGAGCTCCGACGGCTCGACCCGGACGTCCTGTATGGTCGAGTCATCACGGAGGGGTGGAAGCTTCTGGGTCCTCCCACTTCTGAGGAGTCGGATGGCTGAGTTCTGGACCGAGAAGCGCGTGGTGATCAGTTCGGATCCCACGTCGCTCGCGGAGTCGGTCGCCGCCCGCTTCCTGAGCCGCGTCGCCAAGCGGACCGCAGACGGAGAGCTCGCGCACATCGCGCTCACCGGCGGGTCGATGGGTGCGGCGGTCCTCGCCGCGGCGGCGCGTCATCCCCGGCACGAGCGCATCGACTG
>NZ_JBFUFC010000139.1:0-10152 GCF_056403635.1 Microbacterium sp. P2_F9
GTGCAGTGGGCGCCTGCCTCGCTCACGAGCGTCGCCCGCCGCAGCAGTGCGCCGGTGTCGGGCATCGTCATCGGTCGTGGCTCATCGGCGAGCACGTGCGACTCGATCAGGTCCCAGTCGCTTCCGAAGGCTCGCGCGAGCGAGCGCAGCTGATCGGCGTTGAGGCCCACCGCGAGGGCGAGCTCCAGCGGCTCGGCGAGGGCGTCGTCGTCCAGCATCCGTCGCCACATCACCGACCAGCGCGCGTCGAACGCGACCGACGAACCGACCTCGTCGAGCACTTCGATGAGCGGGGGCATTCCCGCCTGGATCGGAAAGGCCGAGAGCACCCGCTGCGCGAATGAGTGCAGCGTGCCGATCGCGGCCGCGTCGAGGTCATCGAGGGCCGTCTGCGCGCGAGCACGGGTCGCCCGGTCGTCCGCCGCAGTGTGAGCCTTCTCGAACGCGGCGCGCAGCCGATCCCGCAGCTCCGTTCCCGCCTTCTCGGTGAACGTGACGACGGCCGTCTCGGCGAGCGGCACTCCGTCGACCATCACCGAGCCGACGACGCGATCCACGAGGGCGGAGGTCTTGCCCGTCCCCGCGCCGGCATCGACGAACAGGTTCTCGTGGAGCTCGCTGCGGATCTGCTCGCGGKCCGGCTGATCGGCCAGGGGCGGTTCATCGCCGTGGGCGGGCTGATCGGCGAGGGTCATTCGCTCTCCTCCCCGTTCGACCCCGACGCGCTGAGCGCGGACGGGTCGAGCAATGCGAAGAGGTTCGCGAGCGAGGCATCCGTCCTCTTGCGTTCGCTGGCGCCGCGCACGTGTCCGTAGCCGACACCGTCAGGGTTGCAGAACGCGCACTGCACCCACGCGAAGTCATCGGATGCCGGCGGTCGGGCGATGAATCGTCCGTCTCGGATGCCGGTGGTCAGCGTCTCGAGTGCAGAACGGTAGACCTCCTCGAGGTGAGCATCGAGCCGCACATCGACACGCTCGCCGCGATTTCGTCGGCCGATGAACCAATACCCGGCATCGACGTTGTCGTTGCCGAAGGCAGCGCGAGCGGCGTGCGCGTAGAGGGGCAGCTGCAGCTTCTTGCCCGCGACGACCGGGTCCTTGGAGATGTCGGTGAAGCTCTTCGCACTGCCCGTCTTGAAATCGGTGACGATCAACGTCCCGTCGCGGGTCTCGTCGACGCGATCGGCACTGCCTCGCATGGCGATCGAGCCATTTTCGAGCTCGATGCGCACAGGGGCATGTCCGCGCATGCCGAAGGGCAGCTCGCTCGCGACCACGCGCGAGTCACGCGAGCGGTGTGCCGCGTCATCCAGGTCGAGGATCGCCTCGAGGTCCTGGTGCAGACGGTCGCGCTCGCGATCCCAGAGTCGCGGGTGGCCGGTGAGCCCACGACGCTCGAAGTCGTTCATCACCTCGTTGGTGATGGCGTGCATGCGTTCGTGATCCGCCGTGCTCCACGGCTCGCCATACCCGGGCAGTGCGTCGGCCTCGGTCGTCAGGCGATCCATGACCTCGTGCACGATCGAGCCGAGGTCCCACGGTCGGATCGTGATGATCTCCTCGGGTGTCTCCAGCGGTTTGACGTTCAGGATCCGCTCCACGAAGAACGTGTGCGGGCAGTCGGCATAGCGCTCCAGCGCGGTCGGCGAGATGAGTGCGGAGCCGTCGGCGTAGTCGGGCAGACCTTCGACGCCTTCGAGGTTGCCGTCGAAGCGGGTGAAGTCATCCGCACGACGGGCATCGATGTGCTCGAGGGCGCTGCCGAGCGCATCGTCATCGACGAGAACGCCGCCGCCGGCGAAGTGCCGCAGTCGCCATTCCTGCTCGCTGCCCGGACGATCGGCGCGCGAGACGCCTTCCCAGTGCGAGGCGACCGAGCGCAGTTCCGCACCGGATGCCTCGGCCCAGCGCGTCGCCTCGAGCTCGGGCTGCTCGGTCAAGGCGCGAAGGGTCGGCATCAGCCAACGGCTCGGCAGGCGCTCCGCACCGCGGCGCAGATCTCCGCGCGGGAAGCTCGCGACGACCTGGTCTCCGGCCGCGAACGCGGCAAGCACAGCACGGTGGTCCCGACGCAGTCGATCCCGTGCTGTCGGAAGCGCCCCTTCCGTGGCAATGCGGATGGAATCGGACAGCAGCGGATCGATCCGGTGCCGGCCGGGGAAGAGGTCTTCGGACAGCCCGAGTACGAACAGATGCGAGACGTCGAGCGAGGGGGCGGCGGAAATCGGCCCGACGAACACCCCGTCGCCGAACCGTCCGACGCGGGGTTTGCGCGCGTCGAGATCGACCTCCAGGATCTCGACGAGCTCACTCAGCCGTGGCGAGTCCCCGATGCCTTCGAGCTCGACGATCGCTCCGAGCACGACATCGATCGCGCTCGCGGCGCGCTGCTCGGGCTCGGGCAGCCTGGTCATCGCGTCGGCGGGACCGACGTATCGGCGGAACATCGCCCGCGCCCACTCCCCCAGCGCTGCCCAGCCGCTGAGAGCGCGGCCCTCCTGAAGTCGGTGCCGCAGCTCCGCGACGAAGGCCCCGAACTCCTGCGTTTCGAGGATGGAGCGCTCGCGGTAGGCGAGGGATCGCTCGCTCGCGTCGGGATTGTCCCGATCCGCATCGAGACGAGCCTGATGTCGCGCCTCGTGGTCGGCCAGGCGTTCGCCCCAATCGCCGCCCGTGATGCCGGCCTCGCGCGAAAGTCGCTCCCACCGCGTGCGCGGAACCGTCGCCGTGCCGTCGCCGATGCGCACCGGCACCCGTCCCAGCCAGTCGAAGAACGCGTCGCGGCGCAGGTCATCGGGGTCGAGGGACAGGAGTGCGAGGTACCCGTCGGCGATCGCGTGGTCGCGCAGCGGTCGTACCCCAGGTCCGTTGGTCGCGATTCCGGATGCCGCGAGATGATCGTGCAGCAACCGGGCGTAGGGCCCCGCGACCGGATGGAGCGCCGCGATCCGGTGCGCCGCGACGCCGTCCGCGAGGAGGGCACGCACCTCGCGCACGATCGCGCGCACCTCGTCGTCGGAGTCCGACGCGTGCAAGACCCGATGAGCCCCGGTCGTCGCGCCAGGCGCGGTCGCTGCGCCAGGCGCGGTCGCTGAGCCCAGCGCGGTCGCTGAGCCTGTCGAAGCGTCCGCGTCGCCGGTCTCGCCGAACCCTTCGAGCAGCGCCCCGTCCACGCTCGGTTCCCCCGTGAGTCCGAGGAGCGTTGTGACACCGGATGCCGCATCCAGCGCCGCGAGCAGGCTCAGCTCCTTCGGAGCGAGATCGTCGGGAAGGTAGAGGATGACCGGCCCGAGCTCGGCGCTCTGCGCGCGGCCGTCGCTGATCAAAGCCGTCGCGGCCTCGATCACGGCCGTCTCGTCGCGCCTACCCGCAAGTGCGCGCTCTGCGACTCGTCGGTGCAGCCGAACAAGATCTGCCGACAGCTCGTTCGACTCGGCGATGACAGAGAGCTGCTGGTCGTCGAGTTCCCGAAGTTCGCCGTGCGCCCGCACGAGTGCGCGAACCGTGGCGGGATGCTCGACGACCGGGGCGAAGCATCCGGGATCATCTGCAAGCTCGCGCCGCCAGAGTGCTGTCAGCAGTGCCGATGTGACCGGTGGCAGCGTGTCGCCCGCCGCGGCGAGCAGCTGCTCCGCGAGGCGACGGAGCGTCGTCACGTTGACGGCGGCGACTCCGCGTTGGCCTCCGAAGCCGACAGCGAGCGCGCGGCGCACGCTGATCGCGGCGATGTTGTCGCGAACTATGACGGTGACGGGCGCGAGTGGCGAACCTGCCTTCGCCTCCGCCACGAGGTCCCTCAGTTTCGCGACGGCGTCATCGCCATACGCGGTCGTATGCGTGGGCATGCGGCCTCCCTCCGGCGATGCTACTCACTCGCAGCGAGCGGCGGTGGCTCGAGCGTTGAGCTCGACGCCGCCACCTTGTCGCGAATCAGATTCACCGTCGCTTCGGCGTCCCGCATGAGCTGAAGGATGGCTTCGTGGTTGCGCCAATGCTGGGCCCACAACTCCTCGCCGACGACTGCGGCGAAGTCGACCTGCGTCGGCGTTCCCCATTCCTCGTACGCCGTAAGTCGCTCAGCGCGCGCCTCCAGGCCTGAGACTCCGCGGGTCAGCGGTGAGAGTCTCGCCGGCCCGAACATCCACGCCTGCCAAGCCTTGTTGCCCTTGCTCTGGTTGCACTTACCGCATGCCGGAACAAGATTGTGGATCTCGTGGATATAGCCCGTCGGCTGTTTGCCGATGACCAGCGGACGCAGATGGTCCCACTCCGTGGCGCCGTCGCCGCAATAGGCGCAGACGACCACGGCGCTCATGCCGAGAATCGCAAGCGCCTCGTCGATCTGGTCCTCGGTCGGCCAGATGATCGGCACGATGCCATTCACGAAGGAGTTCGTGATGCTCGACGACCTGCCTGTGATCCGGACAGGTTTGGGCATGGCGAAACGAAATGCTGAAGGGGCCACGTGCGCTAATCCTCATCCATGCCGGTTCCGATGCCCAGCCTCACGTTGTTGCACCACGACTGCAGCCCGCGCACCCGCACTACTCGGCGCCCGACGCACTGTCGAAGTCGCGCTGCCAGTCGTCCAGGGCTTTACGTGGACCGATCAGGCTGCCGAGCGGGACCCGAAACACCAGCCCCCGTCGAGCGTTGACCTGCTTGATGTTCTCGAGCAGCTGGGCATCCACGGCGTCGATCGCCGCGTGCACCTCTTGGACGCGGTGCTCCGGGTTGTCCCACAATCGAGGGTTGGCGAGCAGGTCCAGCAGATAGTCGCGGTCAAGAGCCGCGATGAGCTTGTCCAACTTGTCTTCGTACTCAGCCTGGGCGAGATCTCGCTGCGCCTTGTCTGCTTTGAGTCTCAGCCGCCGGAACAGCTCGGTGACATTCGCGACGAGCGAGTCCACCTGCCCGACGACCGTCGCGGACACTTCGTCGCCGATAGAGGCACGCTCCACATAGAGCTGTCTGAGCCCCAGAAGTTTGTCGATGCGCGTGCGGATGTGAGCCGGGACTTGTCGCGCCGCACTCATGGCGCTCGCATCCGTACCGGGCCTGCGGCGCCGATACCGCACCCAAATCACCACACCGACGACCGCGGTAGCCGCGAGAAGGGACAGCAGAATCCATCCGAATCGCCCAGAATCGGTGGTGCCGAAGGCCGCGCTGATCATGCCGGTGACGAAGAGGATGAAAATCGGGTACGCGACGAGGACGCCCGCGACGACCCATGCCGACCTCTTGTAATGGTCGTATCCCGCCAGACGCCTGCCGGACGCGTCGCGCTGGGCGCCGAAGAGCGTGATCAGCAGATCGATGAGCCACCAGATGCCGTAGCCGCCGAAGGTGAGGAGCTTGAGGAACCCCGTACCGATCTTCCCGAGGTAGAAGCGATCAACACCGAGGACGCCCAGCAGATAAGACAGAAGCACCGTCACGACGAAGCTCTTGTCACCCTCAGGCACTTCAGGTGCGGCCGGCAGAGGAGACATCCGCGGCGGCGGGATACTGGACAAGCCTTCCCCTTCGTTGTTCACGCTGGTTGCTGGTTCTTCAGCACCCCTCGGCTGCCCGAGTCGGCGGCAGTGCCGTCCGGCACTCGCCATTATGCGACCTGGCACCGACATCCGCAGGGCGAAGGCGGCGCGCGACCGCGAATCAACCGTGCGTCACCGTCGCTCGGTAGAGTCCGATCATGTCGCGCATGATCCCGGCCACGATCGCCGACGACGCACCACCCGGCGAGCACGCGGCCTTCGAATCGCTCCGCGACGCTCCCGCAACCGACGACTGGGTCGTCTTCCACTCCCTCGGCATCGGCCGGCATGTGAGCCAGTTCGAGGGCGAGGCGGACTTCGTCGTGCTCGCGCCGGGTCACGGCATCCTGGTGATCGAGGTGAAGTCGCACTTGCGCGTGCAGGCCGACGCGTCCGCTCGATGGAAGCTCGGCAACGACGACTGGACCACCCGCTCACCCTTCCAGCAGGCCAGCGGCGAGTTCCACAGCATCATGGAGTTCCTGCGGCAGCGGTCCCTCGAGCCGGTTTCCTACCCGGCAGGGTATGCGGTGTGGTTCACCGCGATCGCGCGGCAGAACATCCCTTCGGCGATCGGCTGGCAGGGGTGGGCAGTGATGGATGCCGCAGACCTGGGGAACGCGGCATCCGCGGTCCGTCGGGTGCTCGGCGCGATCGACCGTGACACGCCCGCGAAGAAGGTCGGATATCGGCACGTAGCCGGCGAGCCGTCGGCGGAACGGGTGGAGCGGATGCGCGGAGTCCTCTCCCCTKTGTTCGATGCGGAGATCAAGCCTGCCGAGCGCAAACGGCGTCGCGAGGGGGAGCTCGCGAAGCACACCGCGGACCAGCTCGCGGTGCTCGACATGGTCGCCCGGGCGCGGCAGGTGATCGTGGAGGGGCCTGCGGGTACGGGCAAGACGTTCATGGCCGAAGCCGCCGCACGTCGGCATGCCGCGCAGGGCGACCGGGTGCTCGTGGTGTGCTTCAACCGCCTGCTCGAGGAGCAGCTGCAGGTGCACCTGGACGGCGTCGACGGGGTCACGGTGCGGCGATTGCACGCGGAGATGGAACGGGTCGCCGGCGTCGCCTCCCCCGCGGACGGCGCCGACGTCGCATCCGACTGGTACAGCACCGAACTGCCATTGCGTGCACTGGATGCCGCCACCACCGCGGGGTTCGAGCCGCTGTATGACTACCTCGTCATCGACGAGGCGCAGGATGTCGCGACCGACGTGAACCTCGACTTCCTCGACGCGCTCCTCGTCGGCGGGCTCTCGCTCGGACGACTGCTCGTGCTCGGCGACTTCTCAAATCAGAACATCTACAAGTCCGGCACGGGCGACTCACGCGCGGTGTTCGAGCGGCGCATCCCCCACGCCACACCCGTCGACCTCAACACGAACTGCCGCAACCGCCGCGACATCGGCGCCTGGGTCGAGCGCGCCAGCGGGCGTGACGGACTCTGCGCGACCTACCGACGCGAGGGGTACGACGAAAACGCCGTCACCGTCGAGCAGTTCGGCTCCCGCGAGGACGAGATCAGCCTGCTGGATGCCGCGGTGCGGCAGTTGCGGTCGGAAGGCTACGGACCGAAGGATGTCGTGATCCTCGCCCCGTTCCGCGACTCGGCAGCGCTGCGGTCGGTGGAGAAGAAGCTCGTGTCGACGCTGGGTTCCGGCATCCGCGACGCATCGTACGTGCGCTGGGGCACGATCCACGAGTTCAAGGGGATGGAGGCACCCGCCGTCATCCTCACCGACATCTCGGGCCAGCGCAGCGATCGGATGCTCGATCTCATCTACGCCGGCGCAACGCGGGCGACTGACCGGCTCGTGGTTCTGACAGCGTGGGATGCTCGGGCAGCCAAACGGAGGCTGAGGCTGCTCCGCCCGGAACCGTACTGGCACTCGAATCTCGTTGCCGTTCGGGAAGCGGCAATGGCAACCTCAGTGTCGAGCAGATTGCGATGCATCACCTCGAACAGGTTCGCCCGAGTGCGGATCTCCGACATCGACCTGAGGCTGAGACGGCGCATCGAGTTGATCGACCAGCAGCTGCGGATGGCGACTCGTCCCCCGCGAATCGTGACCGCGGCGCTGGCGCTTCCGGCGGTCAGGTGAGGTCACGGCCGCGACGACGAATGCGTCCCTCCGCGCCCGCTTGAGGTTCACCGTGTCCTTTGGCCTCCGGACCGATATGGATGTGTCTGCGGTGTTGCCGCCATCATATTCATATGGTCCCCGACAGGAACGCTGCGTACGCCGCCGTCGATCAGCTCGCGGTTTGGTCGGACTGGGCATCCTTCGCGACCGCGGCACCGGTCGCGCCACTTACGCCAGGCGTCTATCAGATGCGCACGCGCGATGGCGTAATCGTGTACGTCGGCATGGCCGGCGAGCGCAGGGGCCAAGGCTTGCGTGGCAGGCTCTCGATCTACCGTCGCGGGAGAGGCCCTGTGAGCGGCTTCGGCGAGGCGGCGCTCGATCGGGCACTGGGGAACGCTGCCTTCATCGAAGAGCACCTGGCTGGCGTGCGTGCCGGCCAGCCTGTTCGGGCTTCGGTGTGGGCGCAGGACGCGATCCGGTGGCTTGATGTGGAGATTCGGTGGGCGGAGTGCGCGACCCAGGACACGGCTCTCGCGCTCGAAAGTGCCGCAGTCGAGATGCTGAAAAACCACTCGATCTGGAATCGCGTCGCCTCTCGTGTGCAAGTTCAGAAATACCCGAAGCGAACGCCGCCATCCTCAGTCTCACACTCAGGAGGAGGTCTCGATCTTGCCGTCGGGGAACCGACAACCGTCACCGAACTGACTCGACAACTCGGTCGCGAAGACGGTGGCCGAGCGGTGCGAAAGGCACTTCGCACCGGATTCCCGGATCACCCCAAAGGCGAATCCTGGGATCCGCTGACCTCGGCTCAGGTCGCTCACGTCAGCAAGATGCTTTCGCGGTAGTGGAAGGGAGTGTCGTGGGCGATCCATGGTGGGCACGTTGGCCGGATCCATTCGACGTCGACGCTAACTATGCGGGTCCGTTTGCAACGGAGGACGAGGCGAGGGCTGCGTTGCCTGATTGGTCCACCGATGCGGCATCGCCCGGCGGCTGGGGCCGAAGCGGCAGGGTGTTTCAGTCGGCCGAGCCACCTCATTAAGCCACCGAAAGGGCCGCCCCTGGGGCTTGGGTCCCGCTTAGGAGTCCGAGCTCGTCGGCGGTCTGAGGTCGATCGTAGGCACCATTCCGCCGTCAACGCCGCGCTTGGCGAGCATCTCGATCATGTCCTCCTGGCGCGGCTGTCCGAGGGTCAGCCGGTAGAGGGTCAGCGCCGACCGCAACTGCTCGTAGCGCCGGATGTCGCGGCTCAAAGGGTACTGAGCGAGCACGCGGTGAATTCTGGCGCGACCCGGATAGATCCACCACGGCGAGAACTCTCCCAAGTCGTTCTCGGAGGCGCCCGCTGCGTCGAAGGCGATATCCCACGCGTTCGGACCGGTGGATGCCAGGACGTCGGCCCAGTGCGCCTCTGCGACGTTCTTGCGCACGGCATGGCCCGCGAACCGGTTCACTCGACCCTCGCGCTGCTCGAAGTCGACGGGATTGGAGGGCAGGTTCCAATGGATGACGGAGTGACTCCACCAGTGGAAATCGATGCCCTCTTGGCCGACGCTGGTCGACGCGAGCACGAATGGAGCGAATGGGCTGTTGAACGACCCACGCACCTCGCTTTGACGCGCTCCGCTCTTGTCGTCCGCCTCGGTCGCGTACCGGCCGCCGTACCGCAGCGCGAACCGAGCCACGAGCGGGATCTCGGTGCGTTCGAGGGTGTTGTCATGCGCGACGTACCGTGCGGGTCGGATGCTGATCGCCTGGATGGCGTGGCCCACGACATCGAGGAGTCCCCTGTCGTCCAGCTCTGCGCCGCCGGTCTCACTGTGCAGCTGGAACAGGTACTCGTCGAGGACGGAGCGAAGGTTGCCGTCCGCGCAGTACTCCAGAACTCGTCGCCAGTACGGCTGCTCGTCGCCGTAAAGCGTGACGAGGAGCGCGATGCTCTCGGTGCGGTTGAAAAGCGTTCGAATGCCTTGGGCAAGCTCGAATGCCGCCGTCCAGATTCCTTCGGGGGTGGCGGAATGTCCGGCAATCGTCTGCAGCGCGCGCAACGCGACGTTCCCCGGCGCGAACGCTGCGAGCTGGGCAAGGTCGGAGTGACTTTGGACACTGCTCCCCGACTCGGTGACCTCCAGCGCGACGCGGATGTGCTCGACGAGCCCGATTCCGCCTTCCTCGTCACCCGATCCCGAAGCCAGCTCCTCAGGCGACTTTCCCGCGTGGCCAGGCGGCAGAGATCCCGGCCTGGCAAAGAATGCCTCCCACGCCTGATCGGCTTCTTCGCCGAGAGACAGTCGCTGGGAAACCTCCTCCAAGAAGARTTCTGAGCGCACGCGCCTGCCCGCCGCCCTCGCCGCAGCGAGCGCATCCGCCGCTGAGGCAAGTCCTGGATGCGGCCAGAACAGCGCGAGGGTGGACATCGCGGCAGCACGTCCTTCGGCCAGACGGTATTGGAGCCGGGCGACGACTGCCTTGCGCGCTTCGGGGGTATTTTCGCGTAGGAGTGAGCGATCACCCGCCGCC
>NZ_JBFUFC010000140.1:0-10049 GCF_056403635.1 Microbacterium sp. P2_F9
CGACCGAATGTCGGGCATCATCGACCGCGGGATCCGCCAGATGTCGAGCAGCTCGTCCGACCAGTCGAGGGTGCGCAGGTCCATCAGCAGGGTGCGGCTCGCGTTGGTGACGTCGGTGACGTGGATGCCGCCGCGCCGGCCGCCGGTCAGATTCCACACCACCCAGGTGTCCGGCGTGCCGAAGAGCAGCTCGCCCGCCTCGGCAGCCGCACGGGCACCGGGCACATGGTCGAGGACCCACGCGATCTTGGAGGCCGAGAAGTACGTCGCGAGCGGGAGACCCGTGAGTTCGGTGAACCGCTCGGCGCGCCCGTCCGCGGCGCGGGCGAACTCGTCGATGCGCGGCTGGGTCCGCGTGTCCTGCCAGACCAGCGCGTTGTGGATCGGGCGCCCGGTGCGCCGATCCCACACCATCGCCGTCTCGCGCTGGTTGGTGACCCCGATGCCGGCAACGTCGCGCGCCGCGAGATGCGCCTGGGCCAGTGCGGCGGAGGTCACCCACTCGACGTTCGTCCAGATCTCGACCGGGTCGTGCTCGACCCAGCCGGCGTGCTGCATGATCTGCTCGTGCTCGCGCTGCGCGACGGAGGCGACCGAGCCGGCGACGTCGAAGACGATCGCCCGAGTGGATGTGGTCCCCTGATCGATGGCCAGGACGTGATCGGCCACGCCGTCTCCTTCCTCGCGGGCAGCCCTGCCCGCATGCGATCGTCGAGACGCGTCCGCGCGGCGACCCTCCGGTCACGCTATCGCGGTGATGGATGCCGCGTCCCACGACGGGTCGGCGGCGTGCACGCGGGCGAGGCCTCGGGCCGTTTCGGCGTCGACCCGGGCCGCGTTCCAGCCGATCACCGGGGCGATCGCCGCGGCGATCTCGGCCGCCACGGCCTCGGTCGCCTCGCCGGTGAAGGCGAGGCTCGTCCGCCGCATCAGCATGTCTTCGAGGTGCACCACGTCTTCGGTGCGAGCCAGGTGGCGCAGCTCGCCGGTGCTGTACGACCCGAGCGCCGCGAGCGGTGCATCCGCGGCATCCGCTTCGATCGCTGCGATCACGTTCTCGGCGATGGTGCCGTACCGGTCGAGCAGGGTTGCGACGCGCTCGGCGGTGAGGCTGCCCGCGTGCGCGGCGACCCACTCCTCGCGGGCCCGCTCGGTCGTCGGGTACCCGCGCCCGCCGCCGATCGCGACGCCCTTGGTGGAGCACCGGCGGGGGCGGGCGAGCAGCGCGAGCGCGCGGTCGGCGAGATGCTCGGCCGATGCGCGGAACGTGGTCCATTTGCCGCCGACGAGGCTGAGCACGGTCGCATCGCCGCCGGCGATCGTCTCGGCGTCGATCCGGTACTCCCGCGAGACGAAGCCGGGGGCGACGTTCCCGTGCCCCGGCAGCGGGCGGACGCCCGAGAAGCGATAGACGATCTGCGACCGGCCCACCTGCACATCGGGCAGCACCTGCCGGACCAGGTCGATGAAGTAGTCGACCTCGGCCTCGGTGCACACGACCGGCTCGGACATTCTGTGCTCCAGGTCGGTCGTGCCCACGAGCACGCGCCCCTTGATCGGGTAGATCAGGACGATCCGGCCGTCCTTGTTCTCGAAGAAGAGCTCGCGACCGCCGGTCGCCGCCAGCAGTTCGGGGTGATCGAGCACGATGTGCGAGCCCTTGGTCCCGCCCATGTGCCGGGTGCGGTCGCCGAGCGCCCGGTTCGTGATGTCGGTCCATGGTCCGGAGGCATTGATGACGACGGATGCCGCGAACGGCGTCTCCGCCCCGGTCTCGGTGTCGCGCAGGACGACGCGCCCGCGATCGACCGCGACCGCGGCCGTGTAGTTGGCTGCGCGCGCTCGGTCGCCGCCGGCGGCGCGCCCATCGCGGAGCACATCGAGTGCGAGCCGCTCCGGGTCGTGCAGCGAGGCATCCCAGTAGGTCGCGGTGTACTTGACCGTGGGATTGAGTGCCGGCAGCTGCGCGAGCGAGCGCTTGCGCCCGTGGAACTCGTGCCGGGGCACCCGGCCGCCGCCCCGCGAGAAGGCGTCGTAGATGACGAGCCCGATCTTGATCAGGGCGGCGCCCCGCTCGGTGTGACTGCCGCCGCCATGCCGCAGGAACCGGAGGGGTGCACCGAGGACGCCGGAAAAGGTCGAGTAGATGGGGATCGTGGTCTGCAGCGGCCGCACATAGTGGGCAGCCGTCTGCAGCAGGCTGTTGCGCTCGGTGACGGACTCGTGGACGAGCCGGAACTCGCCATTCTCGAGGTAGCGGATGCCGCCGTGGATCATGTGCGATGACGCCGCGGAGGCACCGCTCACGAAGTCCGCACGCTCGACCAGGGCGACGTCAACGCCCTGCATCGCCAGGTCGCGGAACGTGGCCAGGCCGTTGATGCCGCCGCCGATGATCAGGACGTCCGCGTACGGGCGCTCGATCAGTGCGTCGAATCCTCGTGTCATGCCCACGGTCATGCGTTCCCCCCGGAGGTGCTGTGGTCGTCTCCTCCATGATGACACCGCTGTAAGTCACGGGATCCTGGGTTGACACAGCTTCATTCGCGGACATGGAATGAACTCGCGCTGAGGGCGTTGAGTAGGATCGAGAGCAACGAACGTGCTCCGGGGTCGGTGAGAATCCGAACCGGCGGTGACAGTCCGCGAGCCGAGGTTTCCGCATCCTGATGCGTGCCGAGGCCGATCCGGTGGAAATCCGGAACCGACGGTGATGCAGCAGAAGAGCGCTGCGAGTCCGGATGGGAGGCAGCACGGGCGGCGTGATGTGCGCCGCCGCTTCCCTTCGCGCCCCGGTTGCACGCCATGGCGGGCAGGAAGACGGATGACGGCGACACAGGCAGAACGGGACGCGATGCGTCGCGCGCTCGGGCTTGCGTTGAGCGGGCCGCGAGGAGTCAATCCGCAAGTCGGTGCGGTCATCCTCTCCCCCGCCGGTGACCTGCTGTCAGACGGCTGGCATCGCGGCGCCAGCACCGCGCACGCCGAGGTCGATGCGCTGTCGAAGCTCGCCCCGGGCGCGGCGCGCGGCGCGACCGCCGTCGTCACGCTCGAGCCCTGCAATCACCACGGTCGCACCGGTCCCTGCGCGCAGGCGCTGATCGAGGCCGGCATCGCGCGGGTCGTGTACGCCGTGGACGACCCTGGCGTGAAGTCCTCCGGCGGCGCCGAGCACCTTCGCGCCGCGGGGGTCGAGGTCGAGGCCGGCCTGCTCGCCGACGAGGGCGCTGCGCTGCTCGAAGGCTGGCTGACCGTCCAGCGGCTCGACCGACCACACGTGACCGTGAAGTGGGCGCAGAGCCTCGACGGCCGGGCCGCGGCATCCGACGGCACGAGTCAGTGGATCACCGGCGCCGAGGCCCGCGCCGACGTGCACCGTCGCCGCGCCCTCGCCGATGCCATCGTGGCGGGCACCGGCACCGTGCTGGCGGACGACCCCGCGCTCACCGCACGCGACCCCGACGGCGCCCTCCTGTCGCACCAGCCGATCCCGGTCGTCTTGGGAGCACGGGCGGTGCCTGCGGACGCGGCAGTGCGCCGGCATCCGCTCCCCGTCCTGCAGTACGACGGCACGGATCTGCGTGCGGTGCTCGCCAGACTGCGCGACCGAGGGGTGCAGCGCGTCTTCGTCGAAGGCGGCCCCACCGTGGCGAGCGCCTTCATGCGCGCCGGCCTCGTCGACGAGGTGCTGGCCTACGTCGCGCCCGTGCTGCTCGGCGGCGACCGCCTCGCCCTCGGCGACCTCGGCATCGACACGATCGGCGACGCGCGCCGCCTGGCCGTGGCATCCGTCGAACCACTCGGCGACGACCTGCTGATCGTCGCCCACCCCATCGAAGGGACCCGCTGATGTTCACCGGAATCGTGGAAGAGATCGGTGCGGTGACAGCCGTCGCCGCGTCGGGAGACGGTGTGCGCCTGACGGTGCGCGCCCCGAAGGCGGTGTCGGATGCCGCGCACGGCGACTCGATCTCGGTCAGCGGCGTCTGCCTCACGGTCGTCGACCAGGGCGAGGACTGGTTCACCGCCGATGTGATGCGCCAGACGCTCGAGATGTCGACGCTCGACGGCGTTGCGCCCGGGCGCGTGGTGAACATCGAACGCGCGACCGCGGCGCACGGACGCCTCGGCGGTCACATCGTGCAGGGGCACATCGACGGCACCGGCGAGCTGCTCGACGTGCGGCCCGGCGCGCAGTGGCGCGTGCTGCGCATCTCGCTTCCGGATGCCTTGGCCCCGCTCGTCGTCGACAAGGGCTCGATCGCCGTGGACGGCGTCTCACTCACCGTCAGCGCCGCCAGCGACCCTTCGACAGGCTCAGGGACCCCATCGACAAGCTCAGGGACCCCCTCGGGCGGTCACTGGTTCGAGGTGTCGCTCATTCCAGAGACGCTCGAAGCCACCACGCTCGGCTCTCGGGTCGCCGGCGAGCGCGTCAACCTCGAGACCGACATCCTGGCGCGCCACGTGCAGCGCCTCCTCGCCTTCACCCCGCAAGCCGCTACAACCGAAGGGGGCTCGCGATGAGCCTTGCCACCATTCCCGAAGCGCTCGACGCGCTGCGCGCCGGACGCCCGGTCATCGTCGCAGACGATGAGAACCGCGAGAACGAGGGTGATGTCATCCTCTCCGCCGAACTGGCCACCCCCGAGTGGGTCGCCTGGACGGTGCGGTGGTCGAGCGGATTCATCTGCGCCCCGATGCCCGCGGAATGGGCCGACCGGCTCGACCTGCCGCCGATGGTCGCGGTGAACGAGGACGCCCGCGGCACCGCGTACACGGTGAGCGTCGACGCCGCCGACCGCGTTTCGACGGGCATCAGCGCCACCGACCGCGCACACACCCTCAACGTGCTCGCGAACCCCGCGTCGAAGCCGACGAGCGTCACCCGGCCGGGTCACATCCTTCCGCTGCGCGCCGTCGACGGCGGCGTGCGGGAGCGCGGCGGCCACACCGAGGCCGCGGTGGAGCTCATGCGCCTTGCCGGCCTCCAGCCGGTCGGCGCCATCGCCGAGGTGGTCGCCGAAGACGGTTCGATGCTGCGCCTGCCCGGCCTCGTCGAGCTCGGCGAGCGCGACGGCGTGCCCGTCATCACGATCGAGCAGCTCATCGCATACCTCGAAGAGCATGAACCGCTCGAGACGCCGACGCACTCGGCCTCCCGACGTCACGTCAGCCTGCGCGCTGAGGCGAACGTCCCGACCGCGCACGGCCAGTTCCGCTTCCTCGCCTACAAGGACCGCGTGACGGGCACCGACCACCTCGCCGTCGTCTCCGGCGACCTCACCGATGAGGCCCCGCTGGTGCGGGTGCACTCCGAGTGCCTGACCGGCGAGGCGTTCGACTCGCTCAAGTGCGAGTGCGGCCCGCAGCTCGGGGCGGCGCTCGACGCGATCTCGCGGGACGGCGGCGTGGTCATCTATATGCGGGGCCATGAGGGACGCGGCATCGGCCTCATCAACAAGCTGCGGGCCTACAGCCTGCAGGAGCGCGGCCTCGACACCGTCGACGCCAACCTCGCCCTCGGCCTGCCCGCCGACGCCCGCGATTACGCGGCGGCGGCCGGGATCCTCTCCGACCTCGGCGTCGAGAAGGTGCGACTGCTGACCAACAACTCCGACAAGGTCAACCAGCTGCGCGAGCTCGGCCTCGACATCGTCGAGCAGGTGCCGCTGCTGGTCGGAATCGGACCGAACAACCACCAGTACCTCGCCACCAAGCGCGACCGGATGGGCCACCTCATCGACCAGCAGGACCTCACCGACGCCCTCGCGGCGCTGCACCACAACGAAGGAGCCGGCGCATGAGCGGCAAAGGAGCGCCGATCCTCGGCAGCACCGACGGAACGGGCCTCGAGGTCGTCATCGTCGCCGGGCTGTGGCATCCGGTCATCACCGATGGCCTGATCGGCGGCGCGCAGCGCGCTCTCGATGCGGCCGGCGCGAACTGGCGGCTGGTGCGCGTTCCGGGCTCCTTCGAGCTGCCGGTGGTCGCGAAGGCGGCGCTGGATGCCGGTGCCGACGCGGCGGTCGCGCTCGGCGTGATCATCCGCGGCGGCACCCCGCACTTCGACTTCGTGTCGTCGGCGGCCACCGACGGGCTCACCCGCGTCGCACTGGACACCGGCAAGCCGGTCGGCTTCGGCGTGCTCACCCTCGACGATGAGCAGCAGGGTCTCGATCGTGCGGGCCTTCCCGGTTCGATCGAGGATAAGGGCTTCGAAGCAGCGGATGCCGCGATTTGCACCGTGCGCGTCCTCCAGGAGCTGCGCGACGCACAGCGCCGACCGGCCGGGTTCTAGCTCGATCCCCTGACGACCGGACTTAACCTTCAGTAGTACGTAAGGTATCGTGGGCGCCATGGAAACCCTCCGCCATGTCGTCGTCCTCATCCACCTCGTCGGCTTCGCCCTGCTCTTCGGCGCGTGGGCAGTCGAGGCGTACAACCGCCGGCTGCAGGTCACTCCGCTGATGCAGTGGGGTCTCGGCATCGCCGCGCTCGCGGGGCTCGCCCTCGCCGCACCCTGGGGCATCGAGTACGACCTGAACTACGTCAAGCTCGGCGTGAAGCTGCTCGTGCTGCTCGCTATCGGCGCGCTCCTCGGCATCGGGTCCGTCCGCCAGCGCAAGAACGGCTCGGTGCCGCCGGGCATCTTCTGGTCGATCGGCGTCCTGACCCTCGCCAACGCCGCGATCGCACTCATCTGGCGCTGACTCAGCATCCCTCCAGCACGGCCTGGGCGGCCGCCTTGTCGGCGGAGTTGATGCCGAGGTCGTAGGCGTCCAGCACGTCGATGAAGTTCTCGACGTACGTGCAGCGCAGCTCAGGCACCGGTGGCAGCCAGTCGCTCGGACCGGAGGCGCTCTTCTCCTGGTTCATCTCCTCCGAGGCCGCGACGAGATTGCGCGGGTCATTGGCGAACTGGGTGCGCAGTTCATCGGTCCAGTACTCGGCGCCGTGCCCCCACGACCAGCCGAGGGCCACGACGTGGTCGATCTGGACCAGTACCGAAGTGTCGAAGCCCGAGACGAAGTCGACGTGCACGCCGTCGTAGGGGTCGATGAGCAGCCCGCTGAGCACCTTGCAGTTGTTGGTGCCCGCCTTGAAGACGGGGTCGAGCAGGTCCCGCCCGAGGACGTCGTTGCGGGTGTCGCACCCGTTCCGGTCGACGTCGGCCCAGCGCTGTCCGAACCGATCCCGGTCATAGGGGATGTCCGAGTAACCGGAGACCACCTGGAGTGCCGACAGCTGGGCCTGCGCGGCTGCCGCGTCTGCCCCCGGCGTGCCGGCGGGGGCGGCTGCGGCATCCGAACCAGGCGCCGCATCGGAGTTCGTCCCGGATGCCGGGACCACTCCCGAGGTCGCGCGCGGCAGGCCGACCGACAGCGCCAGCACGACGACGAGGATGAGCCCCGCGCCGAGGCCGGCGACCGATGCGCGGCGCACACGCGGCCGGAGCATCACCCACCCCATCAGTCGAGGAAGAGCGCGCGGAGCCGCTTCGTCGTGAAGACGAGTCCGAAGGCGATCATCACCAGGTAGTAGAGGATGTGGATCCACATGTCCGGGCTCATGACCCCGGTCGTGAAGCCGCGCACGAGTTCGACGCCGTGCCACAGCGGGAAGGCCATGACGAGAGCCTGCACCCACTCCGGGTAGACGGTGATCGGGTAGAACGTCGCCGAGAAGAGGAACATCGGCAGCAGGAAGAAGTTGATCCAGTCCATGTGCTGGAAGGTCTTCATGTAGCTCGTGACCGCCATGCCGACGCTCGCGAACCCGAAGGCGATGAGCAGCACCGCGGGGATCGCGAGGATCGCGGTGGGTGCGAGGTTCAGCCCGAGGATCTGCATGATGATCAGGAAGCCGGTCGCGTACATCAGTCCGCGCAGCAGCGCGTAGAGGATCTCGCCGAGCGCGACATCCAGCGGTCCGAGCGAGGTGGCCAGCATGCCCTCATAGAGCCGGCCGTAGTTCAGCTTGAAGAAAACGTTCCAGGTCGAGTCGTAGATCGCACCGTTCATCGCCGACACCGCCAGCAGCGCGGGGGCGATGAACGCGGCATACGGCACCTCGACGCCGCCCGAAGTCGGCACGTCGCCGATCAGCGCGCCGAGCCCGAGCCCCATCGAGGCGAGGAAGAACACCGGCTCGAAGAAGCCCGAGAACACCACCATCCAGCTCGACGAGCGCGCCGCGATGAGTCCGCGCTGCACGACCGCGCCCGGATTGCCCGCCCACAAGGAGCGCACCCCGCCGGCACGGACAGGGGCCACTGCTGTCGTCGCGCTCATTTCGCCAGTCTTGTCGTGAAGATCCGCCGGGCGAGTGCGAAGCCGCCCACGGCGAGGAGCAGGAGGTAGCCGAGGTGCACCCACACGAGCGGGTCGTCGCCCAGCGAGCCGTACGTCGCGATGCGCCCCAGTTCGGTGGCGTGCCACAGCGGCGAGATCCACCCGATCCACTGCAGCCAGATCGGCAGCGTCGCGAGCGGATAGAAGGTGCCGGAGAACAGGAACATCGGCACGAAGATGAACCGCTGCACCATCGCGAACTGGCCCTTGTCGTCTTCGATCGACGCGGCGTACGCCATCAGGGGGATGCCGAACGCGAGCCCGGCGAGCACGCCGACCGGGATCGTCAGCCACCCCGTCTCGGGGTTGGGCACGGCGCCGAACAGCCAGATGAAGAGGTAGTAGAGCGCCACAGTGACGAACATGCGCGCCGAGGCGCCCACGACCACTCCGCCCGCGATCTGCGGGGAACCCAGCGGCGAGGCGTTGAAGCCGTAGAAGTACCGTCGCCACTTGAAGCCCGCCATGACCGGGAACGTGAACTCCTCGGTGCTCACCGAGACCGCCGCGGTCATCAGCAGCGCCGGCGCGACGAACACGAGGTATGACACCTCCTGTCCGCGGTCCGACACGGGCGCGTCGATCAGCGCCGCGAGGCCGACCGCCATGCCGAGCAGGTACAGGATCGGCTGTCCGAGCGAGCCGACGATGATCGTCCACCCGTAGGCGCGCATCGCGCGCACCATGTGCTCCGTGACGTACCAGGTGCCGAAGCGGCGTGGCTTCTGCCCCCACTCCATGGCCTCCGCCCGAAGTTCGTCGAGCGACGGGTACTCGGATGTGACGGATGCCGGGGCCCCCGGCATCCGTGGCTCCAAGGGTGGTTCCGCAGCGCCGTCGAAGGGCTCGCCGACCGGATCGGGGGTCATTCGATCAGCGTCCGTCCGGTGAGCTTGAGGAAAACGTCTTCGAGGCTCGCGCGGCGCACCAGCGAGGTGATCGGCTCGAGGCCGGAGGCGGTGACCCGCTCGAGCGCGTGCTCGCCGTTCGCGGTGTAGATGAGGATCCGGTCGGGGAGCACCTCGACGCGGTCGCCGATCCCCTCGAGCTGCGGGGCGACCTGCTGGTTGCGGTCGGAGCCGAAGCGCACTTCGAGCACCTCGCGGCTGGAGTGCTCGCGGATGAGGGAGGCCGGGGTGCCCTCGGCCATGATCTGGCCCTTGTCGACGACGACGAGGCGGTCGCACAGCTGCTCGGCCTCATCCATGTAGTGCGTCGTGAGGACGAGGGTCGTGCCGCGCTCCTTGAGCCGGAAGAGGCGGTCCCACAGGACGTGGCGTGCCTGCGGGTCGAGCCCGGTGGTCGGCTCGTCGAGCAGCAGGATGCGGGGGTCGTTGATGAGGCCGCGCGCGATCGTGAGGCGGCGCTTCATGCCGCCGGAGAGCTGGTCGACCTTGCTCTTGGCCTTGTCGCCCAGCTGCGCGAAGTCGAGCAGCTCGTCGGCCTTCTGCGCGCAGACCTTGCCGGGCAGGCCGAAGTAGCGACCGTAGATGTAGAGGTTCTCGCGGGCGTTGAGCTCGCCGTCGAGGTTGTCCTGCTGCGGCACGACCCCCAGGCGGGAGCGGATCTCGGGCCCATGCTGGTCGGKATCGAGGCCGAGGATGCTCAGGCTCCCGCTCGTGCGCGTCGAGACGGCGCCGACCATCTTCATCGTCGTGGACTTGCCCGCGCCGTTCGGGCCGAGCAGCCCGAACG
>NZ_JBFUFC010000141.1:0-10032 GCF_056403635.1 Microbacterium sp. P2_F9
TCCTGTTCCCGCTCATCGCCCGGCTCACGGCACCCCGCCTGACCCTCATCGGAGCCTCCACACTCGTGGGCATCGGGTTCCTCCTCTTCCTCCCATTCCACGCGAGCTATCTGCAGGTCATCGTGAACATGGTGATCGTGGGGCTGGGTTCGGGCGCACTGGTTGCGGCGCTGCCGGCGGCCGCGGCATCCGCTGCCCCTCCCGCCCAGACCGGCGTCGCGACCGGTCTCACCAACTCCGTGAAGACCGTCGGTGGGGCGATCGCGTCGTGCGTCTTCGGCATCGCTCTTCTGCACGGCGCAACGGGTCAGGCCACCGACGGCACCGCCGGTTCGCTCGCGGGCTATGTGACCGTGTGGATCGTCTGCGGCGTGACAGCCCTCGTGGCGGCCGTCGCCCTGGTATTCGTTCCGAGAGAGGCGTTCACCGACAGGGCGGGCGAGGAGTCTGCGACGGAGTCTGCGGTGCGGTAGCCGCGTGCCCCCGGTCGTCGAGCGAGCGAGGCGAGACGAACGCACAACTCTGCTCGACGGGATCGCCGACCTGATCATGACCGGATCGCGCGGCGAGCTGGGATCAGTCGCCCAGGCGATTCTTCGAGCGCATGGCGCGCTCAGCTTCGCGCTTGTCCTCGCGCTCACGGATCGTCTGGCGCTTCTCGAACTCGCGCTTGCCCTTCGCCACCGCGATCTCGACCTTCGCGCGACCGTCCGAGAAGTAGAGCTTGAGCGGAATGAGGGTGTACCCGCCCGCCGACACGGCGTGCGAGATCTTGATGATCTCGTCCTTGTGCAGCAGCAGCTTGCGCACACGCTTCGTCGCGTGGTTCGTCCAGTGTCCCTGCGAATACTCCGGGATGTGCACGGCGTCGAGGAACGCCTCTCCCCCGTCGATGTACGCGTAGCCATCGCTGAGGTTCGCCCGACCCTGCCGCAGCGATTTCACCTCGGTGCCCGTGAGCACGAGGCCGGCCTCATAGGTCTTCTCGATCGCGTACTCGTGGCGCGCGCGACGATTGGTCGCGACGACCTTCTCCCCGCGTTCCTTGGGCATGACGTTCTCCTGACTGATCGCCGTGCATGGCGCGCGGCAGCCTGTCAGTCTAGCTCACGCACGCAGCCATCGACGGATCGCGAAGCCCGCCGAAAGCGCGGCGAGCACAATCCCGATGAGGATCAGGATCGGCACGACGGTCCAGGCATCCGCCAGACTCACCCAGGTCGTGACGAAGTCGACCCGTCTGCGCAGGTAGTCGTTCACCCCGAACTGCACGCCGGCGATCACCGCGGCGCTGGCGAGCAGCGAGCCGATCAGCGCCGCGAAGACGCCCTCCAAGATGAAGGGGGTCTGAATGAATCGATTGGATGCCCCGACCAGCCGCATGATGCCGATCTCACGTCGTCGGGCATAGGCGGAGAGCCGGATCGTCGTGGCGATCAGCAGCACCGCCGCGATGAGCATCAGCGCTGCCACCCCGACGGCGATGTAGGTCGCCACAGTCAGCGCCGAGAACAGCGGTTGGAGGTACTCGAGCTGATCCTTGACCTGCTCGACACCCTGCATGCCCTTGAACGCCTCGACGATGACGTCCGATTGGCTCTGATCGACCAGGTTCACCCAGTATGTCTCGGGCAGCTGATCGGGGGTGATCACCCCCGCATAGTCGTCGCCGAGAAGGTCGATGACGTCCTGGTACGCCTCGTCCCGATCGGCGAAGCGCACATCGCGGATCAACGGCGCGAGCGCCTGACCGTCGAGCTTCTCTTTGACGGCGGCAAGCTGCTCCTCGGTCGCGACACCGTCGGTGCACGTGGCGGTCTGGGAGTTGGCCGTGCACATGTAGATCGCGACCTGCGCACGGTCGACCCAGAAGTCGCGCATCGTGCCGATCTGCATCTGCATGAGGATCGCGGCGCCCACGAACGTCAGCGACACGAACGTCACGAGGACGACCGAGATGACCATTGACGCATTGCGTCGGAGGCCCGTCAGCGCCTCTGACAGAACGAGACGAACCCTCATGAAGTCGGACCCACTTCGTCGTCGGGGTCGACTTCGCCCAGACCGAGTCGATCGGCGAGGCCCAGCTCGGCCACATCGAGTTCGAGTTCCTCCGCGATCGGAATCGGCGCGGTTCGCGGCCGCGCCACGTGCTCGGGCTCTGGCTTGGCGAGCTCTGGCTCAGGCTTGACGGCCTCGGGCTCCGCGGGGACCGCGCTCTGCGGCTCGGGCACCGACGGCTTTCCTCCGTCGAGGGCGACTTCGCGGTGCACCTCGAGCACGGCGGTGAGGGCAGCCACCGCGGCGGCCCCGCGCTCCGGCTCGGGCGCGAGGCTCGGTAAGCCGGAGGTGTCGCCGTACCCGCCGTGGCGCTCGTCGCGTACCAGCTCACCGTTCACGAGCTCGATCACACGACGCTGCATCTGATCGACAAAGCCCGCCTCGTGGGTGGCCATGACCACGGTCGTCCCCCCGGTGTTGATTCGGGCGAGGAGCTGCATGATGTCGACGGATGTCGCGGGGTCGAGGTTGCCGGTCGGCTCATCGGCGAGCAGCACCTGGGGACGGTTGACCAAGGCGCGCGCGATGGCCACGCGCTGCTGCTCACCGCCGGACAGCTCGTGCGGGAACCGCTTCTCCTTGCCCTTGAGCCCGACGAGGGCGAGCACCTCGGGGACCGACTGCTGGATGAAGGCGCGGGAGGATCCGATCACCTGGAGGGTGAACGCGACGTTCTGGAAGACGGTCTTGTTCGGCAGCAGGCGGAAGTCCTGGAAGACCGATCCGATGTGCCGGCGGAAGTAGGGCACCTTGCGGCTGGCGAGAGTACGCAGATCCCGGCCGAGTACCACCACCCGTCCATCGGACGGGGTCTCTTCGCGAAGGATGAGCTGCAGGCACGAGGATTTCCCCGACCCTGACGCTCCCACGAGGAAGACGAATTCTCCGCGCGTCACCTCGAAGTCGACCTTGTCCAGGGCGGGCCTCGCGGTGCCGCGATAGCGCTTCGTGACGTTCTCGAACCGGATCATGGCTCCACGAGCCTAAGCGGGGCGGCCATCACTGCACCGAGCGACACTCAGGTCGCGACATCCGGATCAGTCGTCGGTCGGCCGCTTGCGCCAGCGGATGCCTGCCGAGATGAAGCCGTCGAGATCTCCGTCGAACACCGCAGTCGGGTTGTTCACCTCGTGATCGGTGCGAAGGTCCTTGACCATCTGGTACGGCGCCAGCACGTAGGAGCGCATCTGATCGCCCCAGCTCGCGGTGATCACACCGGCGAGGTCTTTCTTGATCGCCGCCTCCTGCTCCTTCTGGATCAGCATCAGGCGGGACTGGAGTACGCGCATCGCGGCGGCGCGATTCTGGATCTGCGACTTCTCGTTCTGCATCGACACGACGGTGCCGGTCGGCAGGTGGGTGAGGCGCACCGCCGAGTCGGTCGTGTTGACGGACTGACCACCAGGACCCGAGGAGCGGAACACGTCCACGCGCAGGTCGTTCTCGGGGATCTCCACCTCCACGGCCTCTTCCATGAGCGGAATGACCTCGACCGCCGCGAACGACGTCTKCCGCTTGCCGGCGGAGTTGAAGGGGCTCATCCGCACGAGGCGGTGCGTGCCCGCCTCGACGCTGAGCGTGCCGAACGCATAGGGGGCGTCGACCTCGAAGGTCGCCGACTTGATGCCGGCCTCTTCGGCGTAGGACGTGTCCATGACCGTGACGGGGTAGCGGTGCTGCTCGGCCCAGCGCAGGTACATGCGGAAGAGCATCGCGGCGAAGTCCGAGGCATCCACCCCGCCCGCGCCGGCACGGATCGTCACGACGGCAGGACGCTCGTCGTACTCTCCATCGAGCAGGGTCTGCACTTCGAGCTGACCGACGATGTCCTCGAGCTCGGCGAGCTCCTTGCGCGCCTCGTCGGCGGAATCTTCGTCGCCCATCTCATTCGCGAGCTCGACGAGCACCTCGAGGTCATCGAGACGTCGCTGGATGTCATCGATCCGGGCGAGCTCCGACTGCCGGTGGCTGAGGGCGCTCGTGACCTTCTGCGCCTTCTCGGTGTCGTCCCAGAGGTCGGGCACGCCGGCCTCTTCGCTGAGTCGCACGATCTCGGCCTTGAGCCCGTCGACGTCGACGACGGAACGGATGTCGCTGAACGTGGAACGCAGCGCATCGATGTCGGTGGTTAAGTCGAGTTCGAGCATGACAGTCCAGACTACCGTGGACATGATGACCGAGCCGCCGATCCAGACCCGACGGATGCTCCTGCGCTTCGCCCCGATGATCTACGGGCCGACCGTGCTCTTCGGCCTCGGCGAGGGCGCACTGCTCCCTCTCCTCCCGGTCATTGCGGCGGGCCTCGGCGCCGACGTCGCCCAGGCGGCGCTCGTGGCGACGGTGCTGGTGGTCGCCCGGCTGATCGGCAACCTCCCGGCCGGCTGGGCGGTCGCGCACATCGGCGAACGGTGGACGATGGGCATCGCCGGGTTCGTCGCCCTCGCCGGAGTGCTCGGAGTGATCTTCGCGCCGAGCCTCGGCATCCTGTCGGTCTCCGTCTTCGGAATCGGCCTGTGCGCAGCCGCGTTCGGCCTCGCGCGCCACGCCTTCATGACCACTCGCGTGCCGATCGTGTACCGCGCCCGCGCGCTGTCGGTCCTGGGCGGCTCGTTCCGCCTGGGGATGTTCCTCGGCCCCTTCGTCGCCGCCGGGCTGCTCGCCGCGACCGGCGAGCTCCTCGCCGCCGCGTGGTTCTTCGTCGCGTGCCTCGTGGCGCTGATCCTGCTCGTGCTGTTCGGCCRCGATCCTGAGGAGGAGCTCGCGACCGAGGGCAGCCTCCCCCGCCGAGACGCGAAGCCCCGCATCGAGGACGACCTCGCCGACGACACCGGCGAATCGACGACCGGTGCGATCCCGACCGCCGAGCGACAGGGCGTGTTCCGGACGATGTGGCTCTTCCGCGGCCTGCTCGCACGCCTCGGGCTGTCCGCGGCCGCGCTCTCCGGCATCCGACAGGCGCGCGTCTCGCTGCTGCCGCTCTGGGGCCTCTCGCTCGGGCTCGACGCCCAGGCGATCGCGCTCACCATCGGCATCACCGGTGCCCTCGAGTTCGCGCTGTTCTACTCCAGCGGCCAGATCATGGACCGCTGGGGGCGGCTCTGGGCCGCGCTCCCCTCGATGGTGCTCATGAGCGGCGCGTTCCTCGGACTCGCCTTCACCCACGACCTGGATGCCGCGACCGGCTGGTTCATCGGCGCCGCGATCGTGATCGGCATCGGCAACGGCCTGTCGAGCGGCATCCTGATGACCCTCGGCGCCGATGTGGCTCCGCCCGCCGACCCGGCGCCGTTCCTCGGATCGTGGCGGACCCTGACGGATGCCGGTGGCGCAGCCGCGCCACTCATCGTCACAGCCGTGACCGCGGTCGCGTCGCTGTCGCTCGCGACGGGGATCATCGGCGTGCTTGGCCTCGCCGGCGCCGTCGGGTTCGCGGTGTACGTGCCGCGGTACGTCCCGCACCGGCGCTGACCGTCAACGCAGCGCGGTGCGACTCGTGGCCGTCGCCTCGATCGCGACACCCTCCGGCACGAAGAAGCTGAAGACCGCCGGATGCCACGTCCCCGCGACGGTGACCCTCGCCGACACGCCGTCCGGGGTGCGCGCGTCCACCAGCACGGCTCCCCCGCCGACCTCGGCGACGAGCGCGTCCGCCTGAGCATGCACCGCGTCCGGGGTCAGTTCGGCGTAGGCCTCGCCATCAACCACCTCGAGCGTGAAGCCGTCCGCTCCCGCGAGGGACGCGGCATCCGCCAGTCCATCCAGGCGCGTCTGCGCGAGATAGAGACTCGTCGCGTCGACGCACACGAACACCGCAGCCAGTGCCAGCACCGCGTAGCCGAGCGTCAGGATGAGCACGCTTCCTTCGTCGTCGCTTCCGGATGCCGCGACCCGGCGTGATAGCCACTTCATCCGGCACCCCAGAAGCGTGACACCTTCTGTGCGGCGGAGGACTCGACCGGGATGCTGGCGATGCGGTCGAGGCCGAGCACCGGCGGCACCAGGGGCAGGGCGACCCTTGCCCGCACGGTGACGATGAGCGTCGCTCCGGACTGAGGGCACGCGGCACCCTGCGGACGGCACGACAGGGCGAGGTCGACCGCCGCGGGATCGAGGTCGTACTCGTCGATGACCGACCGGAGGACGCGATCGGCGCTCGCGCGCGCACCATCGCCATCTGCGGACTGAGCGACGGCGCGGGCGACATGACGTGCCGCGGACTCCACACCCATCGACTGTCCCTGGATGAGACCGAGCGCAACGGTGAGGTAGATGACGGGCACCAGCAGCAGAAGTCCGACCAGGATGAACTCGAGTGCCGCGGAACCGCGCTCGCCGTCGGCGCGCCGTTCAGTCCAGCGACTCGAGCGGGGCATGAGCGGTCACCTCCAGCATCCGTGGTGCTCCGAGCAGGCCGACCAGCGGGAGGGTGGCGCGCACCGTCACCGCGACGGCCGGATGACCGAGAGCCTCGGTCTCCCGCGCCACGACATCCGTCGCGTAGCCGGCACCGACGGCGCGGGACACGATCTCGGAAGTACGCCGAGCGCCCTCCCCCAGCGAGGTGTCGGCCAGGGCCGCGTGATAGGCGCCCTCGACCGCCGCATCGTGCACGACATTGCGCACGTAGATCGCGAAGCCGAACTGCAGCACCCCGAGCGTGAGGAGCGTGAGCAGGGTGCCCACCAGGACGAATTCCACCGGCGTCGACCCGGTGTCGTCGCCGAGCGACGTGAACCACCGTCGGACGGCGGCCATCGGTCAGAACCCGGAGACGCGCGCGATCGCCTGCTCGAACAGCCCGGCGAGGGCGGGTCCGGCAAGCGCCCAGATCGCCACGACGAGCCCAGCGGTCATCAACGTGATCAGCACCCAGCCGGGCACGTCTCCGCGCTCGTCGGCGAGCAGATCCTCGGCGGCGGCGCGCAGCTTCTCGCGCAGACGTGTGGGGATGAGTGACATGGTGGTGCTCCCTTCGACCTTGCGGTCAGACGATTCCGAGACGAAGCATGAAGACCCCTGGAAACACCGCGAACAGGATGCTCAGAGGGAGGATGAGGAAAACCAGCGGGAAGAGCATCCAGATCTCCTTGCGACCGGCCTGCTCGATGAGGGAGCGCTTGGCGTCCTCACGGGCGTCGAGCGCCTGGGCGTGCAGCACATCGGCCAGCGGCGCCCCGCGATCGATCGCTGCGACGACCTGATCGACGGCGCGGGAGAGCGCGGAGATCTCCAGTCGTGCGGCGAGCCGGGACAGTGCACCAGACAGCGACGAGCCGGTGCTGACCGCGAGCACGACGCCCCGGAGTTCACCGGTCAGCTCGCCCGCGCCGACTTCGCCGACCCGACGCAGCGAGTCGAGGATGCCCTCGCCCGCCGAGAGGCACAGCGCCAGGAACTCCAGGACGGTGGGCAGCTCCTCTTCGATCTGCGCGATCCGTGCACGAGCTGCCCGAGTCAGATGCGCGTCGAAGAGGAGGGCGAAGGTCAGCGCCGCGATCGGTGCGAGCAGCACGAGTGCCCCGGAGGAGCGCCCCAGCAGCGCGAGCATGACGGCAGCCACCGCGCCGGCGCCCAAGCCGCCGATGCCCCAGCCGAGCTGACGGGCACGGAAGGTCGCGGCATCCACCGTGCATCCCGCCTGATTCAGCCGCCGCTCGAGCGACTCGGTGCCGCCGAGCAGGTGCCCGGCGCGATCGGCCAGGGCGCGAAGGCCCGCCCCTGCCGTCGATGGCATCGCCGCCACGGCCGGACCGAAGCCCGGCACGTCGGCGACATCGCGAATGTATGGGGCGATGCGATGGGAGAGGCTGTGCGCGCCCCAACGGGGAGCGAGCGAGAGGAGCAGGACGACGCCGAGTCCGAACCCGCCGCCGAGCACGACGGCGATGGCGATGCGCGTGGTGTCCATGGCGATCATGCGAACCACCGCCGCGGTTCGCGGAGGCGACCGATGCGCAGCATCGCCCGATACGCCACGAACGAGAGCGCGGCGCCGGCGAGGATCATGCCCATGCCGGCCGGGCTCGCATAGGCCTCGGCGCCCTCAGGGCGGAGCGCGAGCATCGTCAGGATCACCCAGGGAGCGGCCACACCCAGCACCGCGGCACCGCGGATCCAGGACTGACGCGCCTCCACCTCGGACCGCAGCGTCGCGTCCGCCCGCACGGACGTCGCCAACGCACGGAGCACCGGCGTCAACTCCGTGCCGCCGACCTGCCGGGCCATCCGGAGCGTCTCGATGATGCGATCCCCGACCGGATCCGCCAGTGCCGCCTTCAGCCGCAGCGCACTCGAATCGAAGTGACCGGATGCCGCGAGGTCGCGGGCGAACCCCACGAACGCCGGCCGCAGCGCACTCGGTGCCGAATCTCCGAGCGCCGACACGGCGTCCGGCAGCGACATCCCGGCACGCACCGACGCGATGAGCAGGTCGCAGACGTCGGGCCAGAGGGCGCGTCGCGCCCGCATGATCCGGGAGTGGCGGGCACGCAGCCAGACGAAGGGCGCGAGTGCGCCGGCGGTGAAGGCGACGCCCGCGAGCGCGGGAACGGGAACGACGAGGAAGGTGACCGCCGCTGCGCCGACCGCGGTGCCGGCGGCGATCGCCACCACCGCAGCGGGCCGCAGATGTCCGAGGCCCGCCTCCTCGAGCAGCCGTACGAGTCGGCCGGTCGAGGCGCGGACCGCGCGCGCCTCGCCTGCGGGCCACAGCCACGGCGAAAGCGTGAGCAGGAGCCCGGCGGCGAGCACAGCACCCCACAGGAGGGTCATGCCGCATCCGCCCGGTAGAGGGTTGCCGCCTCGATCGAGCCTTCCACGACACCCGTCGGCTCGACGATCTCGACGACTCGGCGAACGCCCGTCGCGTCGCGCTCGCAATGCACGACGAGATGGACGGACGCCGCGACCGCCGGTCGCACGAAGTCGGCATCGATGTTGCGCCCGGCGAGCAGGGGCAGCGCGCAGAGCTTCGCGAGGGCCTCGCGTGCCGAGTTCGCGTGGATGGTCGCGGCCCCTGGAACTCCCGTATTCAGCGCCAGGAGCAGGTCCAGCGCCTCCGCGTCGCGCACCTCGCCCACGACGAGGCGGTCGGGCCGCATGCGCAGCGCCTCCTTCACGAGCCGGCGCAGGGTGACCTCGCCCGTGCCTTCCAGGCTGGGCTGCCGTCCCTGGAGCGACACGAGGTCCGGAGCGTCGACGGCGAGCTCGAACGTCTCCTCGACGGTGACGATCCGATGATCCGGCGGGCACGCTGCGATGAGTGCGCCTAGAAGCGTGGTCTTAACGAAACCTGGTAAAATGGCTCCGTGCCACAAAATCGAACGAAACCACCCCATGAAGGACCCAAACGTGCGGCGATCTACTGCCGAATCAGCGAGGATCGCGACGGCGACGCGGACGGCGTGAAGCGTCAAGAAGCGGACTGCAGAGCACTCGCTGAAAGGCTCGGGTACGAGATACTCGAGCCTTTCGTGTTCATCGAGAACGACGTGGGAGCCAGCACCCGCTCGACCAAGGCGCGACCGCTGTACGCCGCCATGCTCGACGCCGCCCGTCACGGCGAGATTCAGGCGATCCTGGCCTACTCGACCAGCCGCATCACCCGCCGCGTTCGGGAGTACCTCGACCTGATCGACCTGGTGGAGAAGCACGGCACCCAGATCCACACGCTGGCATCCGGCGACGTGAACCTCTCGACCGCAGACGGTCGCGGCATCGCGATCACCCTGGCCGCGTGGGACGCCGCCGAGGCTGAGCGGCTCGGAGAGCGGGTCGCGCGGGCCAAGGCGCAGGCCGTCGAGCAGGGTCGCTATCGCGGCGGCCGGCGCCCGTATGGGTTCCAGAAGGACGGCGTGACGATCATTCCCGCCGAGGCCGAGGTCATCCGGTGGGCGACGCAGCAGATCCTCGAAGGGCGCTCGATACGCGCGCTGGTGCACGACCTCAACGAGCGCGGCGTGCCCTCAACCT
>NZ_JBFUFC010000142.1:0-10029 GCF_056403635.1 Microbacterium sp. P2_F9
GATCACCGAACCGAACAGCGGGATCAGCGTGATCACGAACGCGACGGCCGCCATCAGGGCGGCGAACGGCAGGTCGATCACCCAGTGCAGCACGAAGACGGTGCCGGCGTTGAGGCCGGCCAGGATGACCGACCCGATGATCGAGCTGCCCACTGAAGCGGTGACCCGCTCAGTCATGTCGGCCAGGCGCGGCCGGTTGCGGGCGGGCGCCAGGGCGTAGAGCGCGTTCTTCATGTCCGACAGCGACGCGAGGAAGTACAGCGTCAGCGCGATGACGATGATGGCGCCGGTGATGAATGAGACGAGTCCGAGGCCGAGCGCGAGCGCCCCGCCGCCGATCGCGGCGATGAACTCGGGGCTGGAAAGCGTGGCAGACAGTTCGATGAGCGCGGCCGAGACGGCGGCCTGCGCATCGGGAGTCAGCTGCGCGAACCACTCCCCCTCCTGCACCCCGAGGATCGCCTCGGGCGCTGTGGCGATGAACTGACCGATCTGATTGACCACCGGCGGCAGGAGGAAGATCGTGAAGAACCCGACGATGACGAGAAAGCCCGCGAAGACGAGCGTGATCCCGGTGCCGCGCTTCCGGCCGCGCCGCTCGAGCATCCGCACGATCGGGTCGAGCGCGAGGGCGAGGAACAGCCCGAGCACGATGTAGATCAGGATCAGCGTGATCGAGCGGACCGCGCCACCGAGGACGAGTGCGAGCAGCACGCCGATCGTGGCGAGGAATCCGGCCGTGCCCGGCCGCTCGATCGCGGCGAGCACCTTCTGCCACATCGGCTCGCGCGGGGCCGGCGCGGCGAGCTCCGGGGCGGGCCCGGCACCCTCCGCGGGGGTGTCTCCCCGGGGAGGCGTCGGTTCGGCGCTCGGGTGCGTCGCATCTGTCATTGCGCCATTGTCCGGCCGATGCAGGCGTGCGGCCTGCTCCCTCGCGGGTGATTTGCGCGAGAGTCTCTGCGACTACAGCTCTCCTGGCTGCATGGCCTGGGCGTCGAGCTCCTCGACCAGGTGGCGTGCCCGGCTCGGCGCGATACCCGGCTTGGCGGGGGCGTAGACAACGAGCGAGTGGAACACGAATCTTGCGAAGAAGGCGACGATCAAAGTGATTGCGGCCGCGATCACACTCGACAAGTGCCAGCTCTCCACCATCAACGCGATGATCGGGATGCGGATGAGCGCCTCCGCGTTGTTGAACGCGAATGACTTCGCGAACCGCGACCCGACACCGGATGCCGCGCCGCGCATGTCCTGGAATACGAAGCGCTCCTGCAGCAGGAAATTGCCGAGGATCGTCGTCTCCGCCGCGATGATCGCAGCGACGATGTACTCGACGCCGACGTGGGTGAGACCCCACATGATCGCGAGGTTGGCCACGGCGCCGAGCGCTCCGATGAAGGCGAACAGGGACATCTTCCCGAAGCGCAGCGCGGTGAGCTGGGTGACGAAGTGCACTCCCTGTCGCAGCGATGCTTTGGACTCGCCGGCGTGGCGATCGGCGAACGTGAACGGCACTTCGGCGATCCGCACATTCGTGCGGGCGAGGATCTCGAGCAGGATCTTGAAGCCACGGGGGGTGAGCGCCTCCGGGTCGACCACGCGTCGGTCGACGAGGAAGAACCCGGTCATCGGGTCACTGACGTCCTTGAGCCGGATCGGGAACATCGCCCGCGTGAGCGCCGTCGAGACCTTTGAGACAAGCACCCTCGTGCGGTCCGCGAGCCCGCCCGCCGTTCCGCCGCTCGTGTAGCGCGACGCCACCACGATGTCGACGTCTCCGCGCGCGTAGCGGTGCCAGAGCGTGGAGATCTCCTCGGGTGGATGCTGCAGGTCGCCGTCGATGACGACGCACACATCTGACTCGGCTGCGGCGAAGCCCTCGAGCACAGCGCCGCCGAGGCCGCCCTTGCCTTTGTCGCGATGGATCAGACRCACCGGGAGGGCCGCAGTGGCGGCGACTGCCCGGACGGTTTCGGGGGTGTCATCGGTGCTGTCGTCGACGAAGATGACCTCGGCATCGATCCCGTCGACCGCCGCCGAGACGCGGCGAACCAGCTCCGAGACGTTCGGAGCTTCGTTGTAGGTCGGGACGATGATCGAGAGTTGCACTGCGCACCATGGTCGCACGGCGTGTCGCCCGACGGAAAGCGCCTGGAGAATCCATCGAAACCGCTCAGGAACCGCGCGTGCTGGGTATTTCCGTTCGTCGCACGTGCGGGAGTCGCCCAGCTTGCCTGCGGGAGAATGGAAGGATGACTTCCGCTCCCTCGATCACCCTGTTCGGCGCCGACTGGTGCCGCGATTGCGTCCGCACCAAGAAGCAGCTCGACACGCTCGGCGTCGCCTATGAGTACGTGGACCTGATCGCCAATCCGGCCGCCGCCGATGTGGCGCGTGAGATCTCCGGCCGCACCCAGATCCCGGTGGTGGTGTACCCGGACGCGAGCCACCACGTCGAACCGTCGAACGCCGACGTCGAGGCGAAGCTGCGCGAGCTCGCGATCGTCTGACCCGCGCACACGGGTACTCTGGCGGTATCGCGTGTCCGCTGGGGGCGGCATACGCCTCACCGGGGAAACGATGCCGTGAACGACCAGACCAGCGCCGGCGCGCGAATTCTCCTTCGCCGTGCCGCGCGCATTCCGGCCATCCTGGCGGTCGCCCTGCTGCTCACCGGAATCGCCGCCTGCGCCGCCGAACCGGGACCACCGGATGCCGAGGCATCCGCCTCCCCGTCTGTCACGCCCACCCCGACGCCGACGCCCCTGACTCCCTCCGAGCAGCTGCTGGCGACCACCACGGACCCGAACGCGTGCGCGGTGAGCTTCGCCGGCGACGCGATCGCGGACGCGCCGCGGCTGCAGACCCAGGGCGCCCTTTACGTCGGGCTGCCGGTCCCCGAGCGTGAAGGTGCCGTCTTCGCCGGCTGGTACGGGACACCGACGGATGCCGCGGCGCTGGCTGTCGTCGGCCGCGTCAACGGCTCCGAGCCCGTCGCATGCCCGGACCGTGAGCTTACGCTCTACGGAGCGTGGACCACCCCCGAGGCGAACGTCGCGGAGAACGCGCGGATCCCGATCATGATGTACCACCAGTTCACGACCCGCCCTGAGGGCGAGGATGGTTGGCTGCGGGGCAACTACGCGTACATCGGCGACTTCGACGCGCACATGAACCACATCGCGACCGGTGGCTTCTACCTGCCCACCTGGGATGAACTCGCCGCGTTCATCGACGGGCAACTCTTCCTGCCCAACCACTCCGTGATCGTCACCGACGACGATGCCGACCAGACCTGGTTCGACCTGGCGGCACCGATCGTCGAGAAGTACCGCGTGCTGACGACGTCTTTCATGATCACCGCCTACCGCCAGGATCCGCCGCCGAACGTATATGTCCTGCGGCGTTCGCACACGCACGACATGCATCAGGCGGGCGACAACGGCAAGGGCCGGATGGTCAACTGGACGGCTGACCAGATCGCCGCCGACCTCGAGGCCTCGGCCGCGATCCTTGGCGTCAAGGAAGTCATCGCCTACCCCTACGGGCATTACAACGACACGGCGAAGCAGGGCGTCACTCAGGCGGGCTTCGAGATGGCGCGGACGATCGAGCCAGGCTACGTCTCGATCGGCACCGACAAACTCGCCCTTCCGGTGGTGCGGATCAACTACGGGATGGGCCTGGACGCTGTCGTCAACCTGATCGGCTGACCGGCCGCGGCATCCGGTCGGAGCTCCCCGCGCGCGCTCGAGGCGCTCACTAGGCTAAAGCCGTGGGCGATGGCGTCGAGCGGAACACACGGGCGATCGAGGGATCGGTCGTCACCGACTTCACCGATCGCATGACGTATGGCGGCTATCTCGACCTCGGCACGCTGCTGTCCGCCCAGCGGCCGCTGTCCAGCCCGGAGCACCACGACGAACTGCTGTTCATCGTGCAGCACCAGACCACCGAGCTGTGGCTCAAGCTCGTGCTGCACGAGCTGTCTGCAGCCTGCGGACTGCTGCGCGACGACCAGCTCGCCCCGGCGCTGAAGTGCATCGCGCGGGTCAAGCACATCCAGCGCACCCTGACCGAGCAGTGGTCGGTCCTGGCGACCCTCACGCCGGCTGAGTACGCGCAGTTCCGCGGGGTGCTGGGCAACGCGAGCGGCTTCCAGTCCGCGCAGTACCGGGCCGTCGAGTTCACCCTCGGCAACAAGAACGCCGGGATGCTCCGCGTATTCGCCTCCGATCCCGCCGCGCATGCCCTGGTGAGTGCGGCGCTTTCGGCGCCGAGCCTCTACGACGAGTTCCTGCGGATGCTGGCGCGCGCCGGCTATCCGATCCCGGCCGACGTGCTCGAACGGGACGTCACCCAGGCATGGACCTTCACGCCCGCCCTCGTACCGGTCTTCGCCGCCATCTATGAGAACCCCCAGGAGCACTGGGCCGCGTACGAGACCTGCGAAGAGCTCGTCGACCTCGAGGACAACTTCCAGCTGTGGCGCTTCCGTCATCTGAAGACCGTCGAGCGCATCATCGGCTTCAAGACCGGGACCGGCGGCTCGAGCGGCGTGCCGTTCCTGCAGCGTGCACTGGAGCTCACGTTCTTCCCGGAGCTGTTCGCCGTGCGAACGGAAATCGGCGGGAACACGACAGGAGCATGACGGATGCCGCAGCCTGATCCTTTCGCCCTCCGCGCGCTCCTCGGCCCCACGGCCGCGCTCTGCCGGCGGGCGATCACCGGTGAGCACGGGGTGGCGCTCCCCCCGTTCACCGACCATCACGTGCACCTCCACCTGATCGACGTGCAGGCACTCCCCTCGCACGGCATCGCGGCGGCCATCGACCTGGGCGGCGACCCGGTGGAACTCGCACGCCGTCCGCGCGATGGCTTTCCGCGGATCGCGTATGCGGGGGCGCTCCTGACCGCCCCCGGCGGCTACCCGGTCGGGCGGTCGTGGGCGCCGCCGGCGATCGCTCGGGAGGTGCAWGATGCCTCGACCCACGCCGGCGTCGCCGGAGGCGCCGCCACCGCGGTGGACGAGCAGGCGGTGTTCGGGGCATCCGTCATCAAGGTCGCCCTCAACGCGGCGGTCGGGCCGGTGTTCGACACAGCGACCCTCGGCGCGATCGTCGCCGCCGCTCGCGAGCGGGGGCTGCCGGTCGTCGCGCACGTCGAGGGCGCCGGAATGACGGAGCTCGCGATCGCCGAGGGGGTCGACGTGCTCGCGCACACGCCGTTCTCGGAACTCGTCTCGCCCGACGCCCTCGCGCGTGCCGCGGCCGCCGGTCAGCGCTGGATCTCGACGCTGTCGATCCATGCAGACAACGCAGGCGCGGCGGCGACTGCCCAGGCGAATCTGGCCGCCTTCGTGGAAGCGGGCGGCCGAGTGCTCTACGGCACGGATCTCGGCAACGGCGACCGTGTGCCCGGCATCCAGCTCGCAGAGCTCGCCGCCCTGGACGCTGCGGGAGTGCGCGGCAGCGCGCTCGTCGACGCTCTCACCGACCCCTGGCCCGGCAGTGGGGGCACACACGCCGTCGCGACGTTCATCCCCGGCGCCGTACCGAAGTCGCTCGAGGATGTGGCCGCGTGGCTGGCGGGAGCGACCGTGGTGCCCGAGGAAGAGCTCGTGCACGATGAGCACTGACGCAGGCACGAGCCCGATCATCGATGTCGCCGCACTCCGCGCAGTGGCATCCGCCCTCGACGCCGCCGACCCGCTGCGATCGTTCCGCGCCCGCTTCGTCGGCGCCGAGACGCCCCTGGTGTACTTCGACGGCAACTCCCTCGGCCGGCCGCCGGTCGCGACCGCGGAGCGGCTGGACAGGTTCGTGCGTGAGGAGTGGGGCGGGCGCCTCATCCGCGGCTGGGACGAGTCCTGGATGCGGCTGCCGTTCGAGATCGGCGACACGATCGGACGCGCGGTGATCGGCGCCGCGCCGGGCCAGACCGTCGTCGCAGACTCGACCACGGTGCTGCTGTACAAGCTGGTGCGCGCCGCGTTCGACGCGCAGCAGGCACTCGATCCCGCGCGCTGCGAGATCGTCGTGGACCGCGACAACTTCCCCACCGACCGCTATCTCGTCGAGGGGATCGCCGCAGAGCGCGGTGGGCGCGTGCGGTGGATCGAGGTCGACCGCGCGGCCRGTGTCGACGCCGCCGCGCTGTCGGTCGCGGTCGGCCACGAGACGGCCGTGGTGCTGCTCAGCCATGTCGCCTACCGCTCGGGCTACCTCGCCGACGCCGCAGCCCTCACCGCGATCGCCCACGAAGCCGGTGCCCTGATCGTCTGGGATCTCTGTCACTCCGCCGGGTCGGTGCCCGTCGAGGCCGACGACTGGGGCTTCGATCTCGCCGTCGGATGCACCTACAAGTACCTCAACGGCGGCCCCGGCTCACCGGCCTTCGCCTACGTCGCGGCCCGCCATCAGGACCGGCTCGCCCAGCCGATCCAAGGCTGGATGGGCACCGCCGACGTCTTCGCCATGGGGCCGGCCTATCGTCCCGCCGACGGGATGCGCCGCTTCCTGTCTGGCACGCCGCCCATCGTGGGGATGCTCGCCCTCCAGGACACGCTCGCGATGATCGCGGATGCCGGGATCGGCCGGATCCGCGAGAAATCGGTGGCGCTCACCGCGTTCGCGCTCCGCGCTTCGGACGAGCTGCTCGCTCCCCTGGGCGTCACGGTGGCGTCCCCGCGCGACGAGGCTCGGCGCGGTGGACATGTGACCCTCTCCCATCCCTCGATGCGCGCCGTGACGGCACGGCTCTGGGAGGGCGATGTCATCCCGGACTACCGCGACCCCGACGGGCTGCGGATCGGTCTCTCGCCGCTGACGACGAGCTTCGCCGAGACCCTCGACGGCATCCAGGCGATCGCGAGGGCGATGCAGGCCCAATAGCCCCGCCCGGCACCCCATCCCGCCGCCAGGGCGCGCGCGTCGCCCGACCTACACTGTCCTGATGAGCACTGACGCTTCTCGCGCGCCCGAAGCGCCGGCATCCACCTCCCATCGCCTGTCACCGGGGACGATCGCGCGCTACGCGATCGGCTCCCTCGGCACCGGGGGATTCGCCACTCTCCCTGGCCTGGTGCTCACCTACTACCTGACGGATTCGCTGGGCGTCGCCGCCCTCGTCGCCGGCTCGGTCATCACCATCGCGAAGGTCTGGGACGTCATCATCGACCCGGTCATCGGCGCGCTCACCGATCGCGACCTCGCCCGCCGTGGCAGTCGACGTCGGCTCATGCTGATCGGTGCGCTCGCGCTGCCGCTGTTCTTCGCGCTGACCTTCGCCGTGCCGCCGGCCGTCGGCCCGGTCGTCGGCGGGCTCTGGGTGCTGATCGCGTTCACCGCGACCGCGACCGCGTTCAGCCTCTTCCAGGTGCCCTATATCGCCCTGCCTGCCGAGCTCACCCCGAGCTACGACGAGCGCACGCGCCTGCTCACCTGGCGGGTGGTCGTGCTCACGTTCGCGATCCTGCTCTTCGGCGCGGGCGGTCCGGCGCTGCGCAGTGCCACCGGAGATCCGGTGACCGGCTACCTCGTGATGGGCATCGTCGCGGGCCTCACGATCGCCGTCGGCATGCTCATCGCGACGACGGTCGCCCGCCGACCGGTGCGGGCGACTTCTGCCGCCCAGGCGGTCGAGCCTGAATCCGAGTCGACCGCAGGGATCCGCGAGCACTATGCCGCGAGCATCCGCGCCTTCCGCCGCAGCGCCCCGTTCCGGGCCCTGCTGGCCACCTTCGTGCTGCAGGCTCTGGCGACCGGCCTCATGCTCGCCGGCGCGCAGTACGTCGCCACCTGGGTGCTGCACTCCGAGGCAGCCGTCACGCTGCTGTTCGTCGCCCTGATCGCGCCCGCGCTCTTCGCCGCCCCGGTGTGGGGAGTCGTCGCCCGGCGCATCGGCAAGGAGCGGGCGTTCGCGATCGCGAGCGTCATCTTCGCCATCGCGGCGCTGTCGATCCTCGGCCTGCTGTGGGCGCCGGGCGAGTGGGTCTACCTGCCCGTCGGACTCGCCGGCATCGCCTACGCCGGCATGCAGTCGCTGCCCATGGCCATGCTCCCCGACGTCATCTCGCACGACGAGCAGACCCACGGCCCCGGTCGCGCCGGCGCCTTCAGCGGGCTGTGGACCGCCGGTGAGACGATCGGCTTCGCGCTGGGCGCGACGACGCTCGCGATCATCCTCGCCGTCACCGGCTACGTGTCCTCGACCGCGAACCAGGCGGTGACCCAGCCCGACGCCGCGGTCGCCGGCATCGTGGTGAGCTTCAGCCTGGCCCCCGCCATCCTGATCGCGCTCAGCCTGCTCACGCTGGGCCGCTACCGACTGCGTCGCGCCGACATCGACGCCGGAACGCGGTAGCACCAGCACCGGGACTCAGTCCCAGACTCCGCGCAGTCGCGCGACGTAAGCTTTACCCACCCCTGCCCGAAGGAGAGCGCCGTGCCGCCCACCGCTGAAGCCACCGACGCCCCTGCCCTCCAGGCCGGAAAGCCCCGGAAGAAGGCCGACGCCCTCGCCGCGCCCGTTCAGGAAGCGCTCGACGCCGCCATCGCGGATCTTCGCGCCGGCGCGAACACCTGGACCCACCTGACCCTCGACCAGCGCGCCCGGCTCATGGAGCGCCTACACGACACGGTGTCGTCCGTCGCCGAGGAGTGGGCCGATGTCGCCTCGACGTCGAAGGGCATCGAGCCGGGGCATCCGCTCCGTGGCGAGGAGTGGCTCGGCGGTCCCTACGCGACGCTGGTCGCGCTGGACGCCTACCGCGACTCGCTGCGCAAGCTCGCGAAGGGCGGCAGCCCCCTCGATGGAGTGAAGACGGATGCCTCGCACAACCGGGTGCGGGCGCACGTGTTCCCGCTGACCCCGGTGGACAGCCTGCTGCTGTCGGGCTACACCGGCGAGGTGTGGTTCGAGCCGGGCGTGACCGAGCGCGAAGCGCGGGGCACGGCCGGCCTTGGGCAGCTCACGCCGACCCGGTCGGGTGGCGTCGGGCTTGTCCTCGGAGCGGGGAACGTCACCTCCATCCCGGTCCTCGATGTGCTGTACGAGCTGCTCGCGGCCAACCGCACGGTGATCCTCAAGGTCAACCCGACCCAGGACGTCCTGGTACCGGTGTTCGAGCGCGGATTCGCGCCGCTCATCGAGTTCGGCTTCCTCCGGATTGTCCGCGGCGGGGGCGAGGTCGGCGCACATCTGACCGCACACCCGGGCATCGACCACGTGCACATCACCGGTGCGGCGCGCACGTTCGACACCATCGTGTGGGGCCCCGCGTCGGGCGCGGGCGCCGCAGCCACCGCGCGCCGCCGCAAGGACGGCACCCCGCAGCTCGACAAGCCGATCACCGCCGAGCTCGGCGGGGTTTCGCCGATCATCATCGTGCCCGGACAGTGGTCCGACGCGGATCTGCGGTATCACGCCGAGCATGTCGCGACCATGCGGCTGCAGAACAGCGGCCACAACTGCATCGCGGGGCAGGTCGTCCTCCTGAGCTCGGACTGGCCGCAGCGCGAGGCGTTCCTCACCGCGCTGCGCACGGCATACGATGCAGCTCCGCGGCGGTCGGTCTGGTACCCCCAGGCGGACGCGAGTCTGGCGGCCGCGGCATCCAGTTATCCCGAGGCAGCCTGGTCGGCCGACGGCACCAGGGCGATCGTCGAGGTCGGCGCGGGTGACGACGCGACCGCGCTGGAGACGACCGAATACTTCGCCCCCGTGCTCGGCATCGTCGAGCTTGCCGGAAACGGCCAGGAGTTCCTCGATCGCGCCGTCGCGCACGCCAACGACAAACTCACCGGCACCCTTGGTGCGAACGTCCTCATCGACCCGGTCACCGAGGCTGCCCTCGGCGACGGATTCGAGCGGGCGCTCGTTGCCCTCCGGTACGGCGGCATCGCGGTCAACGCCTGGACCGCGTTCATCTTCCTCACGCCGACGATGAGCTGGGGCGCGTTCCCCGGCGGGACGATCGACGACGTGCAGAGCGGCATGGGCATCGTCCACAACGCACTGCTGCTCGAC
>NZ_JBFUFC010000143.1:0-10020 GCF_056403635.1 Microbacterium sp. P2_F9
GTACGTCGAGAGCACGGTGTCGCGGCCGGTGTGCAGCCGCGCCATGCGGATCGCGTTCTCGTTCGCGTCGGCGCCGCCGTTGGTGAAGAAGACCTTGCGGAACCCGGCGGGCGCCTTGGAGAGGATGCGCTGCGCCGCCTCGCCGCGGGCGAGGTTCGCCGTGGCCGGCCCGATGGTCGCGAGCAGCGCGGCCTGATCCTGGATCGCCTTGACGACGGCCGGATGCTGGTGCCCGATGTTGACGTTGACGAGCTGACTGGAGAAGTCGAGCAGGCGATTGCCCGCGTGATCCCATACCGTGGTGCCCGCTCCGCCGGCGATCACGGGCAGGTCGAGCCCCGCCTGCGCCAGCCAGGAGTGGAAGACGTACTCGCGGTCGAGCTCCTTCGCCTTCGCGTCGAGATCGTCGGTCATTGGTGGTTCCTTCCGTTGCTGCTGCATTGCCCGCCCGGTCGCCCCGCGAGCGGAGCGAGACGAAACGCCCCACTCCGCTCGCTCGGTGAGAACGGCTAGTTGCCGCCCTCCTGCAGTTCGACGGTCAGCGGTGCGAAGTCGGTGCCGTCGACATCCACACCCTCATCCTTCAGCTCTTTGAGCGCCTTTTCCACGTACTCGTTCGAGTAGGCGGTCTCCGGCGGGTCCTGCGTGATGATCGTCGACCCGGTGTCGTTCTTCGTGTCCAGGGCGATTCCGACCGTCTGGTCCCACGCCGACTTGTCGATCATGCCGATGCCGTTCGTCGAGGGCCAGATCAGCTTGTTGACCTCGTTGGTCATCCACAGCTGGTGACTCGTGCCGAGGGTGGACCCGGCATCCGTCACGATCTGGGCAGCCTCCTCAGGGTTGTCCCGAGCGAAGATCCAGCCCTTGATCGAGGCCTTGATGAACTTCACCGTGGTGTCGGCATAATCCGCGTCGTCCGCCAGACGCGACGCGTCCGCCCAGATCGCATCCTGGAGCATGGCGGTGCCCTCGTCGTTCCAGTTGATGACGTTCAGGTCATCGGGCTGGTAGAGCTCACCGGTCGCGGGGTTCACCGTCTCCAGCACCTGCGCGTACTCGTTGTAGGTCATCGCCTGCGCTGCATCGATGTCGCCGGCGAGGAACCCGTTCATGTCGAACGCCTGCTGCACGAGCGTGATGTCCGACGTGGTGTCGATGCCGGCCTTCTGCATGCCGGCGAACAGCTCCCACTCGTTGCCGTAGCCCCAGCTGCCCACCTTCTTGCCGTTCAGATCGGCCGCCGTGGTGATGTCCTTGTCCTTGAACGAGATCTGGGTCGTGGCCGAACGCTCGAAGATCTGCGCCACGTCGGTGACGTTCGTGCCCTGCTCGATCGAACCGAGCACCTTCGGCACCCACGAGATCGCGTAGTCGACATCGCCGGCCGCGAGGGCGTCGATCGGCACCGTATCGGTGCCCGCCTCCTGGATCGTGACGTCGAGGCCCTCGTCCTCGTAGTAGCCCTCGGCGACGGCGGCGTAGTAGCCGGCGAACTGCGCCTGCGCGACCCACTGCAGCTGCAGCGTGACCGGCGTCAGCGCGTCGTCGCCCGATGCGCTCTCCTCGGACGATGAGTCCGACGAGGAGCAGCCGCTGAGCATGAGCGCGGCGGCTGTGACCGTCGCACCGATGCCGAGCGACAGTCGTGTGCTGTGCTTCATGTGCTTCCTCCTGTGTGTGTGGTGCGTGTGCTGTGTTGCTTCCTGCATCCGGCCGATCGCAGCCGGTGGTCTGGGGGCGTCGCCGTCAGGGGCGGGTCCGAGCGAGGGCTGCAGCCTCGAGCGCGTAGGTCGCGGTGTAGAAGACGAGCCCGGTCAGGATCGCGCCGAGCACGAATGCCCACGCGAGGGGATAGTTGCTCGACGAGACCGCCGAGGTGATCGCCTTTCCCAGGCCCGACACCGGACCGCCGAAGTACTCCGCCACGAGGGCGGAGATGACGGCGAGGGATGACGCGATCCGCAGTCCTGTGAAGAAGTACGGCAGCGCGCCGGGCAGTGTGACGGTGCGGGAGATCTGCCACGACGAGGCCGCGTAGGCGCGCATGAGGTCACGGTGGATGGGCTGCACCTGCCGGAGCCCGCGCAGGACATTGAAGAAGATCGGAATGGACACCGCGATCGCCGCGACGATCTGCCGCCCGGTCTCGACGCTGGCGCCGAACATCGCGTAGAAGACGGGGGCGAGCGCCACGATCGGGATGACAGCGAGCGCGGTGATCGTCGGTGCGCTCAGCTCGTCGATCGCGCGCCAGGCGGCCGCCAGCAGCGCCCAGACCACGCCGATGACCGTGCCGACGATCAGCCCGGCCAGCGCGTTGCGCGCGGTGCCGAGGCTTGCGACCAGGATCACCTCGAGCTTCTCGGCGAACTGCCCGCCGATCGCGATCGGTCCAGGCACCACGAACGGCTTGAGCTGGAAGACGGTCACCGCGAGCTGCCAGAGCACGATCGCCACGACTCCCAGCACGATCGGTGCGATGAGATCCCGCCACCGCGCGGCGGTCATCGCGTCTCCACTCCGCGCGCCCCGGTCTGCGGTGCGCCGTGCAGGGCCTCGCGCACCGCGCTCACCCGCTCGAAGAAGGCGGCGTCTTCGCGCAGCGCCGCGGTGCGGTCGCTGCGCAGCCCCATGTCCAGGATCTCGCGGATGCGGCCGGGCCGCGGCGACATCACCACCACGCGGTCGGAGAGGAAGACAGCCTCAGGGATCGAGTGGGTGACGAACACGACGGCGGCGCCCGTCTCGGCGCAGATGCGGGCCAGTTCGGTCTGCATGGTCTCGCGGGTCATCTCATCGAGCGCGCCGAACGGCTCGTCCATCAGGAGCAGCCGTGGCCGCTCCGCGAAGGCTCGCGCGATCGCGACGCGCTGCTGCATCCCGCCGGAGAGCTGGTCGGGGTGCCGATCGGCGAAGTCGGCGAGGCCCACGAGGGCGATGAGCTCGTCGGCGCGCGCACGGCGGGCGGGCCGGTCTACGCCGTGCAGTTCGAGCGGCAGCTCGATGTTCGCCCGGACCGTCCGCCAGGGCAGCAGTCCCGACTGCTGGAAGGCGATCCCGTAGTCCTGGTCGAGCCGCGCCTGCCGCGGCGTTTTGCCGAAGACGGTCATCGTGCCGCCGGTCGGCTCGTCGAGGTCGGCGATGAGGCGCATCAGCGTGGACTTGCCGCAGCCGCTCGGCCCGATCAGCGAGACGAATTCGCCAGGCGCGACATCGAGGTCGATGCCCTCGAGGGCCTGCACGGTGGTGTTCCTGCCGGTGCGGAAGATCTTGTCGACGCCCCGTACGGTCACTGCCCGTTCCGCGATGGATGCCTCGGCGCTGGGCGTCGCTGGGGTGCTCATGCGTTCACCTCCGTGCGGCGGTAGCGGCGCAGCAGCACGCCGATCAGCGCGACCGCCCCCGCCGCGACGAGCCCCATCAGGATCGCGCCGAAGATCGGGGACCACTGTTTGGCGGGGTCGGAGCTGCCGCTTGCCGCGTACTCGACGATCGACCTGCCGATTCCGCCGCGCAGGCCGATCGACACCTCGGCGACCACCGTGCCGACTACCGCGTTGATGGCGGCGAGCCGCAGTGCGGGCAGCAGGTAGGGGACGCTCGCCGGCAGCCGCAGGGTGATGAAGGTGCGCCACCAGCCGACGCCGTAGGACCGCATCAGGTCGAGGTGCGCGGCATCCGGTGACGAGAACCCGCGCAGCGCCCCGATCGACACGGGGAAGAAGGCGAGATAGCTCGCGATCACCGCGACCGACATCCAGTCCTCCCAGCGGAACGCTCCGACCTCGAGCTGCGCGCCCCAGCGCCGCACAAGCGGCGCGAGGGCGATGAGCGGCACGGTCTGGCTGAGTACGACCCACGGCAGCATGGCCGACTGCGCGGTGCGGAATCGCTGCATGAGCACCGCCATGCCGAATCCGACGGTCACGCCGATCGCCCACCCCACGGCGGCGATGCCGAGGCTGAACGCCGCGGCAGCCAGCGCCGCGAGCCACAGCGGCGGTGAACCCGGTKCGCGGGTGACGGGCTCGAGGGCGCGCGCGATCATGTCCGCGATGTGGGGCATCGCGATGTCGGTCGTGCGGGGGAGGACGGTGACCCCGGCCACGATGACGCCGGTGTCGGGGGCGAGCGACTTGTAGAGCTCCCACGCCACCGCGATCAGGAAAACTCCCGCGACGCCGAGGATGACAGGGCGGACGCGGCGCCTCATGCCTTCGCCGTCACATGCGCCGAGAACGCGGGGATGATGCTCTCCCCGTAGACCCGCATGGTCTCCTCCTTGTTGTCATGCTGGAGGTAGCCCGCGAACTGGGTGACGCCGAGGTCCCGCAGCTGCTCGAGCTTGGCGGTGTGCTCCGCCGCCGTGCCCAGGATGCAGAACCGGTCGACGATCTCGTCCGGCACGAAGTCGACGTGGTCGTTCTCCGCCCGACCATGTGAGTTGTAGTCGTAGCCCTGGCGCCCGGCGATGTAGTCGGTCAGCGCCTTGGGTACGGCGTCGCCGGTCCCTGAGCCCGTCGAAGGGCCGTACTTCGCGACGATGTCGGCGACGTGGTTGCCCACCATCCCGCCGAACCAGCGGCACTGGTCGCGCATGTGCGCCCAGTCGTCGCCGATGTACATCGGCGCGGCCACGCAGAAGGCGATCGCGTCGGGGTCCCGGCCGGCGGCGGCCGCGGCATCCCGCACCGTCTTGATCATCCACGCGGCGATGTCGATGTCGGCGAGCTGCAGGATGAACCCGTCGCCGACCTCGCCGGCGAGCTTGAGGGCGAGCGGCCCGTACGCGGCCACCCACACGTCGAGCGATGAGCCGCGACTCCACGGGAACTGCAGGGTCGCGCCCTTGTACTCGACCGGCCGCGAGTTCGCGAGCTCGCGGATGACGTGGATCGACTCGCGCAGCTCCGCCATCGTCACCGGCGACCCGTTGGTCACCCGCACCGCCGAGTCGCCGCGGCCGATGCCGCAGACGGTCCGGTTGCCGTACATCTCATTGAGCGTGGCGAAGACGGATGCCGTGACCGTCCAGTCCCGCGTCGCAGGGTTCGTCACGAACGGGCCGACCATGATCCGCTTCGTCTCGGCGAGGATCGCGGAGTGGATGACGTACGGCTCCTGCCAGAGCAGGTGCGAGTCGAACGTCCACACGTGACTGAAGCCGTGGGCCTCGGCGAGCTTGGCGAGCTGGACCGTCCGCGACGCGGGCGGGTTGGTCTGGAGGACGACTCCGAAGTCCATGGTGCTCCTCACGTCAGGTACTGGCTGAGTCCGCGCTTGACGAATCGCCCGTCCCCCTTGGCTCCGAGGTACTCCCCGCCGTCGACGATGACCTTGCCGCGGGACAGGACGGTGTCGACGTGCCCGTCGATCTCGAACCCCTCCCAGGCGGAGTGGTCCATGTTCATGTGGTGGGTCTTGCCGAGCCCGATGCTCGTGTGCCCGTTCGGGTCGTACACGACGACGTCGCCGTCGGCGCCGGGCTGGATCACGCCCTTGCGGCCGTACAGCCCGAACATGCGGGCCGGAGTCGTCGAGGTGAGCTCCACCCAGCGCTCCAGCGTGATCTTCCCGGTCACAACGCCCTGGTACATGAGGTCCATGCGGTGCTCGATCGACCCGATCCCGTTCGGGATGGCGCGGAAGTCGCCGAGCCCGAGCTCCTTCTGATCCTTCATGCAGAACGGGCAGTGGTCGGTCGAGACCATCTGCAGGTCGTTCGTGCGCAGCGCCTGCCACATGTGGTCCTGGTGGCCTTCCGCGCGGGAGCGCAGGGGCGTCGAGCACACCCACTTCGCGCCCTCGAACCGGCCCCACTCCTCGCTGGACGCGCCGAGCTGCTCCTCGAGCGACAGGTACAGGTACTGCGGGCACGTCTCGCCGAACACGTTCTGCCCCTTGTCGCGCGCCGCGGCGAGCTGCTCCACGGCCTRCTTCGCGCTGACATGCACGACGTACAGCGGCGCGCCGGTGAGGTTCGCGATCATGATCGCGCGGTGCGTCGCCTCCTCCTCCATCTGCCAGGCGCGGGCGATGCCATGGAAGTACGGGTCGGTCTTGCCCTCTTCGATCAGCTGCGCGGCCAGCACGTCGATGACTGGCCCGTTCTCGGCGTGCATCATCGTGAGCAGCCCGGTCTCGCGCGAGACCTGCATCGCCTTGAGCACCTGGGCGTCGTCCGAGTAGAAGACGCCCGGATACGCCATGAAGAGCTTGAAGCTCGTGATGCCCTCATCGATCAGTCCGGGCATCGCCGCCAGGGCGTCGCTGTCGACGCCGCCGATGATCTGGTGGAACCCGTAGTCGATCGCGCAGTTGCCCGCGGCCTTCGCGTGCCAGGCGGCCAGGCCGTCCTGCACGCGCTCGCCGTATCGCTGCACGGCGAAGTCGATGATGCTCGTCGTGCCGCCCCAGGCTGCCGCCCGGGTGCCGGTCTCGAAGGTGTCGATCGCCGCGGTGCCGCCGAACGGCAGCTCCATGTGCGTGTGCGCGTCGATCCCGCCCGGGATCACGTACTTGCCGGTCGCGTCGATGACCCGATCGACGGATGTCGCGACATCCGTCCCGAGAAGCTCCGAGCCGGGCTGCAGCACCGCGACGATCGTCTCGCCGTCGATGAGGACGTCGGCTGCGCTGCGGCCGGTCGCCGAGACGACCGTGCCGCCCTTGATGAGTGTGGTTGCCATGATCTCGATACGCTCCTTCGTCGCTACTCGATCACCGGGGGGTCACGGCTTCGCGATCATCGTGTACGAGTCCGGCCGACGGTCGCGATAGAACTGCCAGTCGTCGCGCATCTGCTGCACCATGTCCATGTCGAGGTCGCGGATGAGCACCTCTTCGTGGGTGCCCGAGCCGCGCTCGCCGACGAAGTTGCCGCGCGGATCGATCACCTGACTCGTGCCGTAGAAGTCGACGGCGAGGTCGCCGTACTCGTTGTCCTCCAGCCCGACGCGGTTCGGCTGCAGCACGAAGTAACCGTTCGCGACGGCCGCGCACGGTCCCTCGACCTCCCACAGGCGGTTGGACAGGCCCGGCTTGGTCGCGTTCGGGTTGAACACGATGTGCGCGCCGTTCAGGCCCAGCTCGCGCCAGCCTTCGGGGAAGTGCCGGTCGTAGCAGATGTAGACGCCGATCTTGCCGACCGCGGTGTCGAACACCGGGTAGCCGAGGTTGCCGGGACGGAAGTAGAACTTCTCCCAGAACCGGTCCAGATGCGGGAGGTGGTGCTTGCGGTACTTGCCCAGGATCGTGCCGTCCGCATCGACGACTACTGCCGTGTTGTAGTACACGCCGGTGATGTCCTCTTCGTAGATCGGGAGGATCATCACCAGGTTCAGCTCCGCGGCGAGGGCGGCGAAGCGCTGCACGATCGGACCGTCGGCCGGTTCCGCGYAGCGGTAGTACTTCTTGTCCTCGGTGATGCCGAAATAGGGCCCGTAGAAGAGCTCCTGGAAGCAGATCACCTGCGCGCCGTCGGCGGCGGCATCGCGGGCGAACTGCTCGTGCTTGTCGAGCATCGACTCCTTGTCGCCGGTCCAGGTGGTCTGGGTGATCGCCGCACGTACAGTCGCCATCATGTCTCCATCCGTGGCCCGGTGAACCACTTCGTGCTGTCGCCGATCGAACCGGTCGGGTCCGGTCGGATGTCATGCCGACCCCTGCGTCTGCCCTGATCCTTCTGCATCCGCATTTCCCAATGGTTTCGGCCTGTGTCGTGACAGTAAAGCCTCCCGGCGCTCGGGGCAATGGTGGGATGGGCCGACCTTAGGAATCGTGGGCGCCGCCGACTTGGATACATCGCGAGACGGATGCCGCGGCATCCGGTCTCGCGTACCGTGAAACGGTGTTCCGCCCCCTGCGCACCCCACAGCTCGTCGTCGACGTGGTGCTGGCGGGGCTGTTCGCGCTCGTCGTCGCCCCCCTGGAGCTGCAGCTCGGACGCGCGGTCGATTTCAACGCGCTCTCGACCGTGCTCGTGACGCTGCTGATGGCCGGGGCGCTCGCCGTCCGGCGACTGTCGCCGGGGATCGCGCTCGCCGCGGCCTGGGCGGGGGCCATCGTGCAGATGGGGTTCGGGCGGGGTCCGAGCATCGTCGACCTCGCGATCTTCGCCGTGCTCTACGCGACCGCCGCCTACGGCAGTCGCCTCGTGTTCTGGCTCGGCTTCGCCTCGGCGATCGTCGGGGCGGGAGTCATCACGGTCTACGTGTTCGGCGGTTCGATGGCCCTGGGCGGCATGAGCCTTTCGTCGATCACGACGGCGCTCGCGGTGCTCGTGGCGGCGCTGTTCGCGCTGCTGCTGTCGTGGACGGTCGGCGCGCTCATGCGCACCGCGCTGCGCGCCCGCGAGAACAGGGCGGCGAAGGAGCTGGCCGAGGCGGATGCGGTCGCCGAGCAGGAGCGCGTCCGGATCGCGCGGGACATGCACGACGTCGTCGCCCATTCGCTCGCGGTCGTGATCGCGCAGGCCGACGGGGCGCGATATGCCCTCGCAGCCGCCGACTCAGCCGGGTCGTCGCGAGAGTCCGATCCCGCGGCATCCGCGGCGCTCGAGACGATCTCGTCCACCGCGCGTGCGGCGCTCGCGGACGTGCGGCTGCTGCTCACCCAGCTGCGGCACAGTCAGGGCGATGGGCCCCAGCCGACGATCGCCGACCTCGAGGCGCTCTATGCCCACGTGCGCGCAGCCGGGGTGCAGCTGCGGGTGGATGTCGATCCGACGCCGCCCGGGACGCCACCGGCGTCGGTGCAGCTCGCGGTCTACCGGATCCTTCAGGAGGCGCTCACAAATGCCCTCCGGCACGGCGGTGGCGCCCCGGTGTCGGTGCGGCTGCGCTGGCTCGCCGACCGGGTCGAGCTCGAGGTGCGCAACCCGCTGCCCGTTGTCTCTGGCGGTGCCGTGCCCGCGGCCGGTGGCGGCCACGGACTCATCGGCATGCGCGAACGGGCCCAGCTGACCGGCGGTCGCCTCGATGCCGGCGCCGAGGCCGGCGAGTTCATCGTGCGCGCCACCCTCCCGATCGAAGGGGCCGGCAGTTGAGCGGGCGCCCGCCGATCCGGGTCGTGCTCGTCGACGACCAGGCCCTGTTCCGGGCCGGGATCCGCATGCTCGTGGACTCCCAGCCCGACCTCGAGGTCGTGGGCGAAGCCGCCGACGGGCGAGAGGCGATCGAGGTCGTGCGCGGGACCGCGCCGGATGTCGTGCTGATGGACATCCGGATGCCGGTGCTCGACGGCCTCGCGGCGACCGCCGAGCTGCTGCTCGACCCGCAGCCCCCGCGCATCGTGATGCTCACGACCTTCGACCTCGACGAGGCCGCCGCGCGGGCGATTCGCCAGGGCGCGAGCGGGTTCCTCCTCAAGGACGCCGACCCGGAGTTCCTCCTCGCCGCGATCCGCACCGTGCACTCGGGGTCGGCCGTGATCGCGGCATCCGCCACTCGAGAGCTGTTCGCGAGATTCACGGATGCCGCGCCCCGGCCCGTGCCGCCCGCCTACGGCGCGCTGACCCAGCGGGAGCGGGAGATCTTCGCCCTCGCCGCCCGTGGCCTGTCCAACGCGGAGATCGCCGCGCGGGAGTTCCTCTCCGAGGCGACGGTGAAGACCCACATCAGCAGGGTCCTGACGAAGCTCGGCCTGCGCGACCGCGTGCAGTTGGTGGTGTTCGCCTTCGAGCACGGCCTCGCCTGAGCGCTGAGCGGACCCGGACGCTCGCGCGGTCGAAACCGCCTCACGCGCCCGAACTCAACGACCGCGGATGGCGGTTTCGGCAGCGCGACCGATCGCGCCGACCGATCGTTGAGCGAGCGAAGCGAGACGAAACGCCGCGAACTCAGCGCCCTTCGAGGGCGGCCCGGTGCTTCGCGTACTTGGGCTTGCCGAGCCACCGCCAGGCCAGCCGCGCCGGAGCAGGCATGTGCTTGTGCAGCCACTCGTCGCCGCCGTCGGGCTGCGACGCGAGGATCTCGCCGAGCTGCTGCCAGGTCTGCCCCTTCGGGATCGAGTTCCGCC
>NZ_JBFUFC010000144.1:0-9827 GCF_056403635.1 Microbacterium sp. P2_F9
CCGCCATCCGGGTCGAGCGGTACACCCTGCCGGATGGCACCCGGCAGTTCGCGGTCTACATCGCCGGCACGCGGTCAGGCGACTTCGGCGGCGAGCAGCCGTTCGATGCACTGTCCGACGTCCAGCTCGCCGCCGGCCAGCGGTCCTCGTCGTATGACGCGGTCCTCGAGGCGCTCGCCGACGCGGGCGCGCAGCCGGGCGACGTCGTCCACGCGATCGGCCACTCGCAGGGCGCGATGATCGGCGCGCACCTCGCGGTGGAAGGCGGCTACGACGTCCGGACGCTCGTGAGCCTCGGCTCCMCGGTCGATCCGGAGGTCGCAGGCGACACGCTCAGCGTCACGATCCGCCACTCCGACGACCCGATCGCCGCTCTGGCCGGCGGCGGCAGGTCGGAGACCGTGGGCGCCCCTGGCAGCTTCGTCGCCGAGCGCACCGCCGACCCTGCCCTCGGGGTGGACCTTCTGGCGCCCCACCACCTCACCGAGTACACCGAGACCGCGGCCATGCTCGACGCATCCGCCGACCCGCGCATGGACGCGGTGCGCGGGGTTTTCGCTGAGCTCGGCGACGCGGCATCCGTCGAGGTGACGGAGTACCGCGCCGAGCGGGTCAGTCCTTCCGCTGGGGGCGAAGGATGATGCCGAAGATGAAGTTGATGATCGCGATGACCATCGCGGCGACCACGCCCCACCAGAAGTCATCGACGCGCAGTCCCCAACTCCACCAGTGGGTGATCCACGCGGTCAGCCACAGCAGGAAGCCGTTGATGAGGAGCGAGATGAGCCCCAGCGTCAGGATGTAGAGCGGCAGCGCGAGCAGCTTGATCACCGTGCCGATGAACGTGTTCACCAGAGCGAAGATCGCCGCCACGAGCAGCAGCGTCAGGACGTACTGCAGCGTGCCGCCGGGTGGGAACGCGACGACCGTCACGCCGAGCGCGGGAATGAGTGTCACGACCCAGATCGAGAACGCGTTGATGACCACGCGGATGAGGAAGCCCATAGTTCGGTCAGTCTGCCACGACCGGCGCGCGCGGCACAGGCTCCTGCGCGAGCCGATTCGGCGGCGCGATGACCTGCCGCCGCGGGAATATGACGTCCGTAGACTCTCAAGGTGACCGACGCTCCTGTTCGCATCCGCCCCGAGATCGCCGCGCTGCCGCCGTACAAGCAGGGCACGCAGGCCGGCCCCGGCGCTTTCAAGCTGTCGAGCAACGAGAACCCGTTCGACCCGCTCCCCGGAGTGCTCGACGCGGTTCACGATGCGGCATCCTTCAATCGATACCCGGATGCCGCGGCCACGCGCCTGCGCGAGCGCCTCGCCGCCCGGTTCGACGTCACGACTGAGTCCGTCCATGTCGGCGCCGGCAGCGTCTCGATCCTCGCGCAGCTGATCCTCGCCGCGGCCGGCCCCGGCGACGAGGTGCTGTACGCCTGGCGGTCCTTCGAGGCCTACCCCGGGCTCGTCCTGATCGCGGGCGCGACGCCCGTGCAGGTGCCGCTGCTCCCCGATGCGACCCACGACCTCGCTGCGATGGCGTCAGCGGTCACCGAGCGCACCCGGGTCGTGATCGTGTGCACCCCGAACAACCCGACCGGCACGATCGTCACCCAGGCGGCGTTCGATGCGTTCGTCGCGGCGGTTCCGAGCGACGTGCTGGTGATCCTCGACGAGGCCTACGTGGAGTTCGTGACCGACCCCCACGCGGTGGACGGTCGGCGCGTGCTGGCCGAAGGAGCGCACCCGAACGTCGTCGTGCTGCGTACGTTTTCGAAGGCGTTCGGGCTCGCAGGTCTCCGCGTCGGGTACGCGATCGGTCATCCGCGGATCCTCGACGCCGCCCGCACCACCGCGATCCCGCTCGCAGTCACGGCCCAGGCCGAGACCGCGGCGATCGCGAGTCTCGCCGAGGAGGCCGCGCTCCTCGAGCGCGTCGGCGTCATCGCGGCGCGGCGGGACGAGCTCGTCGCCGGGTTGCGCGCGCTCGGCTGGGCGGTGCCGCAGGCCCAGGGCAACTTCGTCTGGCTGCCCACCGGGGCCGAGACGCTCGCGATCGCCGAGCAGTTCACCGCCGCCGGCCTCGTGGTCCGCCCCTTCGCGGGAGACGGCATCCGAATCTCCGTCGGCGAGCCCGAGTCTGTGGAGAAGATCCTAGGGATCGCGGCATCCGTTGTCCGGACCCTCCCAGAAAGCCATCCAGCGCGAGGGATAGCGTAGAGCGGTGACCTCGATCGACGCATCGGTTCCACAACCCCACGCCCCTCTCGTCCGCGTTCTCGCGGCCGACGGCACGTTCGCGCCYACGGCCGCGGCGGAGCCCTATCTCGCGCTCATCGACGCGCTCCCCGACGCGGAGCTCGAGACGCTGTATCGCGACATGGTCGTGATCCGGGCCTTCGACCGTCAGGCGACGAACCTGCAGCGACAGGGGCAGCTCGCCCTGTGGCCGCCGAGCCTCGGCCAGGAGGCCGCGCAGGTCGGCTCGGCGCGCGCCGCCCGCCCGCAGGATCACTTCTTCCCGTCGTACCGCGAGCACGTCGTGGCCCGCATCCGCGGGGTCGACCCGGTCGACATCATCCGGCTCATGCGCGGCCTGACGCATGGCGGCTGGGACCCGTTCGACCCGAAGAACGGCAACGTGCACCTGTACACGCTGGTGCTCGGCGCGCAGACCCTCCACGCGACCGGCCTCGCCATGGGCCTCGTCTTCGACGGACGCTCCGGCACCGGCGATCCAGAACGCGACGAAGCGGTGATCGTCTACTACGGCGACGGCGCGACCAGCCAGGGCGACATCCATGAGGCCATGGTGTTCGCCGCGAGCTATCAGACCCCTGAGGTCTTCTTCCTGCAGAACAACGGGTGGGCGATCTCCGTGCCCGTCACGACCCAGTCGCGCTCCCCGCTGTATCTGCGTGGGCAGGGCTACGGGATGCCGAGCATCCAGGTCGACGGCAACGACGTGCTCGCCAGCTACGCCGTCACCAAGGTGGCACTGGACGAGGCCCGCGGCGGCGCCGGCCCGCGCGCGATCGAGGCGCTCACCTACCGGGTCGGCGCGCACACGACAAGCGATGACCCCACGAAGTACCGCACCTCCGCCGAGGAGGAGTCCTGGATCCGGCGCGATCCGATCCAGCGCATGCGCGCCTACCTCGAGGGTCGGGGAGCCGGCGCGACGTTCTTCGCCGACGTCGAGGACGAGGCGGTCGCGGTCGCAGATGACGCCCGCATACGGACCACCCAGCTCGGCGGCCTCGAGGCCGACTCGATGTTCGCCCACGTGTACTCCGAGCCGCACCCGCTGATCGCCGAGGAGCGGCGCTGGCTGGCCGACTACGAGTCATCCTTCGAGGAGGGCGCATCGTGACCGACACTTCGACAAGCACCGACACTTCGACAGGCTCAGTGACCGGCACGGCGCCGGCGACCGGCACTTCGACAGGCTCAGTGACCGATGCCGCGCCAGTGACCGGGACGGCCGTCGCCGACGACGCCGGTTCGACCGGCATCGAGACCATGCCGCTCAGCCGCGCCCTCAACGCCGGCCTGCGCCGTGCGCTCGCAGACAGCGATCGTGTGCTCCTCATGGGTGAGGACATCGGCCCGCTCGGCGGCGTGTTCCGCATCACCGAGGGCCTCTCCGCCGAGTTCGGCCCGCGGCGCGTGCTCGACACCCCGCTGGCCGAATCGGGCATCGTCGGCACCGCCATCGGACTGGCCATGGCGGGGTTCCGTCCGGTGTGCGAGATCCAGTTCGACGGCTTCGTGTTCCCGGCGTTCGACCAGATCACGTCGCAGCTGGCGAAGCTCACCAACCGGCACGAGGGGTCGCTGCAGCTCCCGGTCGTCATCCGCATCCCGTACGGCGGGCACATCGGCGCGATCGAGCACCACCAGGAGAGCCCCGAGGCGTACTTCACCCACACTCCGGGCCTGCGGGTCGTGAGCCCTTCGACGCCGAATGACGCGTACTGGATGATCCAGGACGCGATCACCTCGAACGACCCGGTGATCTTCCTCGAGCCGAAGAGCCGCTACTGGCAGAAGGGCGAGGTCGACACGACCGCCCGCGCCCTGCCGCTGCACGCCTCACGGCTCGTGCGCCGCGGCACCGACGTCACGCTGGTCGGGCACGGCGCCATGGTCGGCACCCTGCTGCAGGCCGCCGCGCTCGCCGAGTCCGAGGGGACGAGCTGCGAGGTCATCGACCTGCGCTCGCTCTCGCCGATCGACTACGGCCCGATCCTCGACTCGGTGCGGCGCACCGGCCGCATGGTCTACGCGCAGGAGGCGCCCGGCTTCACGAGCCTCGGCTCGGAAGTCGCCGCGACCGTCATGGAGAAGGCCTTCTACGCACTCGAGGCGCCGGTCATGCGCGTGTCGGGCTTCGACGCGCCCTTCCCCCCGGCCAAGCTCGAAGGCACGTTCCTGCCGGATGCCGACCGGATCCTCGAGGCAGTCGATCGAGCCCTCGCGTACTGAGGCCTTCGTGGCCTTCGGAAAGGATGCCGAATGAGCACCCAGACCTTCCTCCTCCCCGACGTCGGTGAGGGATTGACCGAAGCCGAGATCGTCTCGTGGCGCGTGGCCCCCGGCGACGAGGTCTCCGTCAACGACGTGCTGGTCGAGATCGAGACGGCCAAGTCGCTCGTCGAGCTGCCGTCGCCGTTCGGCGGCAGAGTCGAGTCGCTGCTGGCCGCCGAAGGCGACACGGTCAACGTCGGCACGGCGATCATCACGATCGCCGCTGCACCGGGCGGATCGGCGGACGGGACGGATGCCTCTCCCCTCGTCATCGGACAGTCCGAGCACGGCCAGCCCGCCGCCGACGCCGAGCCTGGCGGCGCCGTTCTCGTCGGCTACGGCACTGCCGGACACGTCGAGTCGCGGCGTCGGCGTCCAGCGCAGCGGCCGGTCGCGGCATCCGTCGGCGTTGTCGCGAAGCCGCCCATCCGCAAACTCGCCCGTGATCTCGGCGTCGAGCTTGTCGACGTGGTGCCCAGCGGCACCGCGGGCGAAGTCACGCGCGAGGATGTCGTGCGGCACGCGTCGCAGGCGAGCGTGTTCCGCAACATCGAGACGCCGGAGTGGCCGGACGTCCGCGAAGAGACGATCGCGGTGTCGGAGCCGGCGGCGACCGTCGTCGCCCGGCCCGCCGCGCCGGCCACCGCGCCGTCGACCGATGTGCGCGAGGAGTCGATCCCGGTGCGCGGTGTGCGCAAGGCCGTCGCATCGGGCATGGTGCGCTCGGCGTACACCGCCCCGCACGTGTCGGTGTGGACCGACGTCGACGCGAGCCGCACGATGGAGCTCGTCCGCCGGCTCAAGGGCTCGACCGACTTCGCCGACGTCAAGGTGTCGCCGCTGCTGATCATGGCGCGCGCGGTCATCTGGGCCGTGCGCCGTACGCCGATGGTCAACGCCGCGTGGGTCGACACCGACGCTGGTGCCGAGATCCGCGTGCGCCACTACGTCAACCTCGGCATCGCCGCGGCGACTCCGCGCGGCCTCCTCGTCCCGAACATCAAGGACGCGCAGGATCTCAGCCTGCGCGACCTCGCGCGGGCGCTCGAGAAGCTCACGCTCACGGCGCGCGAAGGCAAGACGGCGCCCGCCGACCAGCACGGCGGCACCATCACGATCACCAACATCGGGGTGTTCGGAATGGATGCCGGCACCCCGATCATCAACCCCGGCGAGGCCGGGATCGTCGCCCTCGGGACGATCCGCCAGAAGCCGTGGGTCGTCGACGGCGAGGTGCGCCCTCGGTGGGTGACGACCGTGGCCGGGTCGTTCGATCACCGGGTGGTCGACGGCGACGGGATGTCGCGCTTCATCGCCGACGTCGCGTCGATCCTCGAAGAGCCCGCGCTGCTCCTCGACTGACCGGCTGGGGTCTCAGCGACCGGCTGAGGCCTCAGCGTGGGGCGAGAAGCGACGCCGGCGCGAGTGAGCGCGGACGTCGCGTGAGCAGCAGCAGGATGATCGCGAAGACGCCGCCGAGCGTGCCCGCGACGATGTCGCTCATGGTGTCGCTCAGCCCGTGCTGGGATGTGGTGCCGATGAGGATGTCGCTCGCGAACTCGCAGATCTCCCAGGCGGCGGCGAAGGCCATCGGCGTCAGCAGGGTCACGGTGAGCGAGAACCAGCGGGGCAGGTGCGACCCCGTCTGCTCCTCTGCGCGGCGCGCGATGAACAGTCCGAGCCATGCCAGCATGACGCCCGAGTAGAAGTGCACGATCACGTCCCACAGCGGGAAGTACCAGTAGACGTGCAGGGCGCTGCCGGCGAACGAGCCCGCCGCGATGAACGACAGGTAGCTGACCTGGAGCGGCCACGGCATCGTCGTGCGGAAGACCAGCTCCACGAGCAGCGGCGCCCAGTACGCCAGGATCAGCAGGAACGTGAGCGGCAGCTCGACCTCGGCTCCGAGTGCCGCCAGCAAGAGCGCCAGGGCGACCGACCCGATCTGGAACGGCAGCGCGAGCAGCGCCGAAGTGCGCACCCGCGCGACGATCGGTGGAGCCGCTGCCGTGGTCTTCGTGATGCTCGTCATCCCTGCACTCCCCCGCGGCCTCGGGTGGCTCGCATCGCGCACAGAATATCCGCCCTGCTGCCCGCAGATCGCATCGGTCCCCGCGAAGTTGAGAACGATTATCACTAACGGTAGAGTTGCGGCATGCCTTCGCCCCGCCTGTCTGCCGCCGCGCTGGCCGCGGCATCCGCTCTCCTGCTCACCGGGTGCGCCGGCGCAGAGGCGGAGAACGCAGAAGACGACGGGCGCATCGACGTGGTGGCATCGACGAATGTCTATGGGCAGCTGGTCGAGGAGATCGCGGGCGACCTGGTCGATGTGACGTCGATCATCACGTCGAACGCGCAGGACCCGCACTCRTTCGAGGCGAGCGCGCAGGACCAGCTCGCCGTCGCCGATGCCGACCTCGTCATCGAGAAYGGCGGTGGCTACGACCCGTTCATCGATGGACTCATCGAGTCGTCGGGCACCGGCGCCACCGTCCTCACCGCGGTCGAGTTCTCCTCCGAGTGGACCGGCGGAAGCTCCCACGACGACAGTGCGGATGCCGACGAGCACGAGCACGTCGACGGCTTCAACGAGCACGTCTGGTACGACCCGACCGCGATGAGCGATCTCGTCGAGGCCATCGCCGCCGAGCTGAGCATCCTGAGCCCGGACGACGCGGCTGCCTTCGCCTCCGCTGCATCTGCGCTCGAGGCTGAGATCGCCACGCTCGAGACGTCGCTCGACGACATCGAGGCCGCCCACGCAGGTGAAGACGTCTTCGTCAGCGAGCCGATCCCGTACTACCTGATCAAGGGCGCGGGCCTCACCGATGTCACCCCGCCGGCCTTCAGCGAGGCGGTCGAAGAGGGTCTGGATGTCGCGCCCGCCATCCTGCTCGAGTCGATCAAGCTCCTCGAGGGCGGCGACGTGCGCATCGTCTTCGTCAACGCGCAGACCGGCGGCGCCGAGACGACCCAGGTGATCGACGAGGCCGCAGCGAACGGCATCCCGGTCGTCGAGTTCACTGAGACGCTCCCAGAGGGCCAGACTTACCTCTCGTGGATGCAGGACAACATCGCAGCGATCCAGGAGGCTCTGGAGGAGTGACGAACGCCCTGCTGCGGATCGAAGACGCCTCCCTGCGCCGGGGCGAGCGTGAGCTCTGGTCGGGGCTCGACCTCACCGTCGAGCCCGGCGAGTTCATCGCGGTCCTCGGCCCGAGCGGCTCGGGAAAGACGACGCTCCTGCGCGCCATCCTCGGCCTCGAGCCGCTGTCATCCGGAACGATCACCGCGCTCGGCGCTCCCGTCCGCACCAGGGGAAACCGGCGGATCGGCTACGTTCCGCAGTCTCGGCCGCTGCCGCGCGATACGTCGCTGCGCGGGCGCGACCTCGTCTCGCTCGGTGTGGACGGACACAAGTGGGGCATCCCCTTCCCGCGGCGGGCCGATCGCGAGCGCGTGGAGGCCCTCGTCCGCTCGGTCGGCGCGKAGCGGTTCGCCGACCGCCCCGTCGGGCTGCTCTCGGGGGGCGAGCAGCAGCGCCTGCGCATCGGCCAGGCGCTCGCCGATGACCCGCGCATCCTGCTGTGCGATGAGCCCCTCACGAGCCTCGACCTCGCCAACCAGCAGGCGGTGGTGGCGCTCATCGACAGTCACAGGCGCCAGACGGATGCCGCGGTCCTGTTCGTGACGCACGACATCAACCCGGTGCTGCGCAGCGTCGACCGCATCCTCTATCTCGCGGGCGGGCGCTTCATGCTCGGAAAGCCCGATGAGGTGCTCGACTCGCGCGTGCTGAGCGATCTCTACGGCGCCCCGGTCTACGTGCTCCGTGCCGGGGGACGCCTCGTGGTGGTGGGCGCGCCCGACGTCGAAGAGCCGCACCACCACCACGATGAGGACGACGACGACGCCGACGCGGGAGCGCACGCATGACCTGGGACGACATGTGGGAGGCCATGTTCGGAGGCCTTCCGGTCTATGGCGAGATCCTCGCCCTCGTGTCGAACTCGGTGTGGGCGGGCGCCGTGCTGGGCCTCGTCGGCGGTCTGATCGGCGTGTTCATCATGCAGCGCGACATGGCATTCGCGGTGCACGGCATCAGCGAGCTCTCGTTCGCCGGCGCGGCGGCGGCGCTGCTCTTCGGGTTCGACGTGGTGACGGGCTCACTCGTCGGCTCGGTCGTCGCCGCCCTGCTGATCGGATGGCTCGGCGCCCGTGCCCGTGACCGCAACTCGATCATCGGGGTGCTCATGCCGTTCGGCCTCGGCCTCGGCATCCTCTGCCTGTCCCTCTATGAGGGCCGTTCCTCGAGTCAGTTCAGTCTGCTGACGGGGCAGATCGTCTCCGTCCAGAACGACCAGCTCGGCCTCCTCATCGCGATGAGCGCCATCGCCCTCATCGCGCTCGTGCTCATGTGGCGCCCGCTGCGGTTCGACTCGCTCGATCCGGTCTCCGCCGCGGCCCGGGGCGTTCCGACGACCGCGGTGTCGATCGGGTTCCTGCTCGTCCTCGGGCTCATCGTCGCGGTCAGCGTGCACATCATCGGCGCACTTCTGGTGATGGCACTGCTCGTGACACCGGCGGCCGCCGCGATGCGCGTCGCCTCCGGCCCCGTGTCGGTGCCGGTGCTGTCGGCCCTGTTCGGCTTCACCGCGGCCGTCGGCGGCATCCTCCTCGCGATCGCCGGCACGCTGCCGGTGAGCCCCTACATCACCACGTTCTCTTTCCTCATCTACGTCGTCTGCCGTCTCATCGGCGCGCGCCGCGGACGGGTCGAGAAGGCGCGGCGGGAAGCATCCGCCCTCTCGCTCGATRCCGGGTCCGCTCAGGCCGCTCCCGCGGGCCGCGCGTAGAATCGCGGCCATGGTCGAGCGCAACACGTGGCAGCGCGAGCGGGTGCGCGAAGCGCTCGCCGATGCGCCTGGGTTCGTCAGCGCGCAGAGCCTGCACGCCACCCTCCGCGATGAGAACACCGGTATCGGCCTGGCCACCGTGTACCGGGCGCTCGCCGGATTCGCAGCCAAGGGCGACGCCGACTCGCTGCAGAGTCCGGACGGCGAGAGTCTCTATCGCGCCTGCACGACGCGAGGTCACCACCACCACCTGATCTGCCGGTCCTGCGGGATCGCGGTCGAGATCGCGGCCTCCGATGTCGAGCAGTGGGCGCGGCAGACCGCGGCCTCGCACGGCTTCACCGAGGCGGAGCACATCGTGGACATCTTCGGGCTCTGCGCCGCGTGCACGGCCGCGCGGGCGAGCGAGCGTGACGCGCGCTGAGTGCGCGCCCGGTGCGC